>NZ_FUYD01000005.1:0-174996 GCF_900167505.1 Clostridium sp. USBA 49 | reverse complement strand
TTGAGGTTTGTTTTTCAGTAACATCATACTTGTCATATCCAAGCTGTGTATCCATTTCTGCTTCTAATGCTTCTTGCAGTACCTCTTTAAATAATTCTTTCATAGCAGCTAAAACATCATTAGGACTTTTAAAGTTCTGCTCATTAACATAATTTCTTAAAATTTCTTTAGAAATATTCGACATAAAAAACACTCCTTCTTGTAAATATTTGGTATATTATCTATCCAAATTCTTGCCAAGAAAGAGTGCTTTTTATTCAGTTTACACAAAATTTTTTGCAGGCTCGGAGCCTTTTGCAAAATAAGTAAATAGTTATATGCAAAAGGCTCCTTTTTAATTATTTAATTATTTGTATAATGGCTTATACTTCTTCCTTATATAACCTACCATACTTACAAATCCTGCTGCTGCCAAAGTACCAACACCTATAATTATTTTTTTAACCATAAACATCACGCTCCCCTGAAATTTATATTTAAATTATTTCCATAGGATAAGCTATTTAAACTAAATTTTAGAATTTTATTTTTTCTTTTTTGATTTTAATATAGCTGCCACAATGCCTGCTGTTACAACTCCAATTCCTGCAATGACTTTAGCTGCCTCTTTTATGTTGTTTTTTCTATCTTCATAAGTTTTGTTTTCTTCTTCTTTTACAATCATAGTTTTAATGTTAACTGGTTTATTTTCTTCTTTTGAATTATCAGCATCTTCATAACTTTCAAGATTATTTTGAGTTTCATTATTTACAATTTCATTATTTTGAGTTTCATCATTTACAGTTTTTGTTTCTTCTTCTACTTCTTTATTTTCTTCTGCTTCTTTATTTTTAGTTTCTTCTTTATTTTCTTTTGCTTCTTTTTCTGATGAAGCATTTTTTAATTTATCTGCTATATCTTTTATGCTCATTTGTATCATCTCTCCTTTTTATAAAATCATTATATAAAAATAGTTTATGTAATGATTTAAAAATATTTCTATCTCTTAAACAAATTATAACATAAAAAAGCAGAATTCTTAATTCTGCTTTTTATTTTTAATTAATATTTTATTACATTTTGAGGTTTACCTTCTAACCATTTGTTAATATTTTCAAAAGTTATATTAGCTCTTCTTATCATAGCCTCTTTTGTAGCAAAACCAATGTGAGGTACTAATACAGCATTACGTATACTTAAAAGAGGATAATCAGAAGGTATAGGAGGTTCCATATCAAATACATCTATTCCAGCCCCAGAAATTTTACCTTCTTTAAGTGCCTTTGCTAATGCGTTATTATCTACTATAGGGCCTCTTGCAGTATTTATAAGTATTGCATTTTTCTTCATAAGTTTAATTTTTTCTTCACTTATAAGTCCTTTTGTATAATCATTTAATGGTGTATGAATTGTAACTATATCGCTTTGTTTTAATAATTCATCTAAAGATACATATTTAATTCCCTTATCTTTAAGTTCTTTTTTCTCACTTCTGCTCCATGCAATTACTCTGCAACCGAAAGCTAAAGCAATTTCTGCTACTTTTGAACCTATTGCACCAGTTCCTATTACCCCTAAAGTTTTTCCATCTAAATCAGTTTGGCTATAACCATCTTTAGTTTTACCTTCTCTTACTAATTTATCCAAAGGAACTATGTTCCTTAAAACTGAAAATATAAGTCCAAATGTTAATTCTGCTACTGAAGATGTGCTATAACCTGCCGCATTACATACCATTATATTTTTATCTTTACATACATTTAAATCTAAATGATCAACTCCTGTAAAAGCTACAGAAATCATTTTTAACTTTTCATCAGAAGCTATAACTTCACCATTTAAAGGCATATTAGCTAAAACTAAAATTTCTGCATCTTTAACTCTTTTTTTTAAAATATCTGTATCTGTAATTTTATCATTATATATTATAAGTTCATGTCCTTTATCTGTAATAGGTTTTGCTATATTTCTAATTTCTTCTTCAGAAATTCCTAATGGTTCAATAACAACTATCTTCATTTTCATACTTCCTTTCAAAATGTTGTAATATAATACTTCATATGAAATATTATTATATTACTATTTTTCGTAAAAAGAATCAACATTTTCCTTAGTTACAACACTTACTCCTGTATCAACAAAACGTGGAAGAGGATTTATTTTTTTATTTTTCCAATCTTTTGAAGGATTTATTAAATTGTGTTTAAGCTGATATAAAAAATTCATTGATTGATAACCCATAACATAAGTTTCTTGAGCTATAGAAGCAGAAATAATTCCTGATTTAATTGCATCTAAAGTTCCTTTTTCAGTGTCAAAACTTACTATCTTAACCTGACCTGCTTTGTTGGCTTCTTTTACAGCTGTAGCAGCTCCTACCCCGCTAGTAGCATCTGTACAAAATACTCCCTTAATATTAGGATGAAGCTGAAAAAAAACTGAAAGTACTTTTGCAGCCTCTGTTGGATCACTTTTACCATTTCCAATTTCAATAAGTTTTAAATTTTTATATTCTTTTTCTAATGCCTCTTTAAATCCAGCAGCCCTCTGCTCATGGTTTTGCTGCATTGGAAGAGTTATTATAACAACCTCACCTCCATCTTCTCCTATCTGCTCTGAAAGAGTTTTTGCCGCAACATATCCAGCATATTCATTATCAGTTGCAAGTGTTGAATATCTTTTACTTTTTGGAGAATCTGCATCAAAAGTAACAACAGGTATTCCTAAATCTACAGCTTTATTTATAGGTGCAGCTAAAGCATCTGGATTTATACACGATATAGCAATTCCTGCAGGTTTTTTAGCAATAATTTGTTCTAAAATTGTTACTTCTTGATTTATATCATATTGAATAGAACCTGTGTAAACTGTTTTAATTCCATATAATTTCCCGGCATCTTCAAACCCTCTATAAGCACTTTTCCAATACTCCATACCAGATTGAAAAGTTATCATATAATATTCTTCATTTTTATCTCCAACCATAGGACTATATGATTTTTCACTTTGAATATATTCATTTTTTTTAGCACATCCACTTATTCCAATAATTAAAGCAGCAAATAAAGATGTCATAAATAAAATATTTTTCTTCTTATTTAACATAAAAAGTCCCTCCATATGACTTTTAAACAAAATAAAATTAAAAATTTGATTTTACTTTTAAATTTTTAATTCTATTTTGATGTCTTATATAATCTATTGTAACAGCCCCAATCAAAATAATGCCATTTATTAAATCCTGCCAATAAACAGGTACATTTAAAAGTATAATACCGTTATTTATTAAATTTATAAAAACCAGTCCAAGAAAGGATCCCAAAATACTTCCTTCTCCTCCACTAAGACTTGCTCCACCAATAATTGCTGCTAAAATACATCTCATACTAACATCAGTACCTAATCCTATTGTAGGAACAGCAACAGTAAATCTTGCCATATTAAGTATTCCAGCAATACTTGACAATAAAGCTACTAACATATAAATTTGTATTTTAAGCTTAGAAGTATTTATTCCTGCAAGAATGGCTGCTTTTTCATTACTTCCAGTATAAAATACTTTTCTCATAATATCAGATTTCCTTACCATAAAATCTCCTATAATAGTTATTAGTAAAAATACAAAAACTATAAGAGGAAGTCCTAAAACTTTACCTTGTCCTAAAAATTCAAAAGATTTAGGAACCCCAAATAATGATATAGGATAACCTTGAGTAAGAACATAAGATCCTCCTCTAACTATACTCATAACAGCCAAAGTTGTTATAAAAGGATTTAACCCAACTTTACCTATAAAAAATCCATTTAAAAATCCACATAATACACCTGCAATTAAAGCTATAAAACATGAAATCCAAATATTTATACCTGCTGTAAATAAGGCTCCAGCAATTACGCCGCTTAAAGCCATAACTGCTCCTGTAGAAAAATCAAAACCTCCTGAAATTAATGCTATTGTCATTCCCACTGTTATAATACCATCTGTAGAAAATCCTATTATTGTTGCCATTAAATTATCTTTTGTTAAAAAATTAGGTGAAAGGATACTTAGTACAATAATAATTATTAATATAATAAATAATACTGTAGCCTCTCTAAAAGAATTAATCTTTTTCCACAGTTTTTTGGCTCTAAAGCTTAAATTTTTTCTTTTAATTCCTATATCAGAATTCATAGTTAAGCTCCCCTTATATAAAAATAATTTTATACATAAACGTTTTCCATATTGTTAAGTATACCAGTTTTATATCAATTATGTAAATGTCTTTTATGTTCCACAAACAAAATTTACAAATAAAGTAAGAAAAGGTTTGTCACAGGAAACCTTTTCTTACTTATTAATATTTTAATATTATGAATTCTTAGATTTTGTAAAAATATCAAAAGCTACAGCAATTAGTAAAACTAAACCTTTAATAGCTTGCTGCCAATCAATTCCTATACCCATTAAAGACATACCATTGTTCATAACTCCCATTACGAGTCCCCCTATGATAGCCCCAATTATAGTACCAACTCCACCACTTGCTGAAGCTCCACCTATATAGCAAGCCGCTATAGCATCAAGTTCAAAATTTGTACCTGCTTTAGGTGTTGCTGCATTTAATCTTGCTGTAAATACAAGCCCTGAAAGTGCTGCAAGCATGCCCATATTTACAAAAACCAAAAATACATTTCTCTTTGTTTTTACTCCAGAAAGTCTTGCTGCTTTTTCGTTACCACCTAGTGCATATATATGTCTTCCTAAAATAGTTTTGCTAGCTACAAATGAATAAATAAGAATTAATATAAATAGCAATATAAGAACATTAGGAATTCCTTTATACTTAGCTAAGGTAATAGTAAAGGCATTTATTGCAGCTGAAATTAAAACTATTTTAACTATAAAGAATTTTTGGGAAATAACTTCAAAATTATATTTCTTTTGATTGTTTCTATTATAAATTTCAAACAATATATATACAACTGTAAAAATTATACCTATAATAATAGTTGTTATGTGTATTTCTTTTCCATGAAAAATATCAGGCACAAAACCAGAACTTATTTTTTGAAATTCTTTAGGAAAAGGTGCCATAGAAGTACCATTTAAAGTTACCATAGTAAGTCCTCTAAATATAAGCATACCAGCAAGAGTAACTATAAATGCAGGTATTTTTACATAAGCAACCCAAAATCCCTGCCAAGCTCCTATAACTGCTCCTATTGCTAAACATATCAAAATTGAAGGAATAACAGGAAGCTTCATTTTTACCATAAGTATTCCTGAAACAGCTCCTATAAAAGCGGCTGTTGATCCAACAGACAAATCTATCTGAAATGCTACTATTACTAAAAGCATACCTATTGCAAGTACTAAAATATAACTGTTTTGCAATATTAAGTTGGTTATATTTAACGGTCTTAATAAAGTTCCTTTTGATACAATCTGAAAAAATATCATTATCGATATCAGTGCAATTAACATACCATATTGTCTAATATTTTTTTTAAATAAATCTTTTAAGTTCTCCATTTATTGTACCCCCTGCCCATGATTAATAACTAATTTCATTATTTTTTCTTGTGTTGCTTCATCTTTATTAAGCTCACCAGTAATTTTCCCTTCACTCATAACATAAATTCTATCGCACATTCCAAGTATTTCTGGAAGTTCAGAAGATATAAATATTATTGCTTTACCTTCATTAGCTAATTGATTTATGATAGTATAAATTTCATATTTTGCACCTACATCTATACCCCTTGTTGGTTCATCTAGAATTAATATATCTGGTTCTGCAAATATCCACTTGCTTAAAACTAATTTTTGCTGATTTCCTCCGCTTAAATTTCCTGCCTTCTGAAGTATACTTGAACATTTAATATTAAGCTTTCTACGTAAATTTTCTGTTTGAATTATTTCTTCATTGTTATTAATAACATAATGTTTTGAAACTTTATTTAAATTAACTAAAGTAGCATTTTCCTTTATATTATCATTTAAAATCAATCCATATTCTTTTCTATCTTCTGTAATATAGGCTATACCAGCTTCTATAGCTTTATTAACTGTACTTACATCAATTTCTTTGCCATTTTTTATTATTTTTCCACTTATTCTTTTTCCATATGATCTTCCAAATATGCTCATGGCAAGCTCTGTTCTTCCAGCTCCCATAAGCCCTGCAATACCAACAATTTCACCTTTACGAACATTAAAATTGGCATTGTTTACAATTTTTCTATCTTCGTTAAAAGGATGATATACAGTCCAATCTTTTACTTCAAATATAACTTCTCCTATATTACTTTTTCTCTTTGGAAAACGATCTACTAAATCTCTCCCAACCATTCCTTTTATAATCCTATTTTCAGTTACATTATCTTTTTTCATATCTAATGTTTCTATTGTTGAACCATCACGCAATATTGTAATAGAATCTGCAACTTTAGATATTTCTCCAAGTTTATGAGTAATCAAAATTGAAGTAATTCCATGCTTTTTAAGCTCTAACAATAAATTTAATAAATTTTCACTATCATCTTCATTTAACGCTGCAGTAGGCTCGTCTAATATAAGCAATTTAACTTCTTTAGATAAAGCTTTTGCAATTTCAACAAGCTGCTGTTTACCAACACCTAAATTTGTAACTAAAGTAGTTGGCTGCTCATTTAATCCAACTTTTTTAAGTAATTCCCTTGTTTTATTTATAGTAATGTTCCAATTTACAATTCCTTTTTTAGCCTGTTCATTACCTAAAAATATATTTTCTGCTATAGATAAATAAGGTATTAAAGCCAGCTCTTGATGAATTATAACTATACCTAACTTTTCACTTTGCTTTATATCCTTAAACTCACACTTTTTCCCTTTAAAAAAAATATCTCCAGTATAGGTTCCATGTGGATATACGCCGCTCAATACTTTCATAAGAGTTGATTTGCCAGCCCCATTTTCACCTAATAAAGCATGAATTTCTCCTTCTTTTACTTTTAAATTTACATTGTTAAGTGCCTTTACCCCTGGAAATGTTTTAGTTATATTTCTCATCTCTAAAATGGTATCCGACATATAATAATCATCTCCCTACAATATTATAAATAATTTAGTGATGGCATAAAGCAATCACTAAATTATGTTTTAAATATTTATTACTCAGCTAATTGCTCTTTAGTATAATATCCTGTTTCTATTAATTCTTTTTCATAATTATTCTTATCAACTGAAACAGGAACACAAAGATATGAAGGAACAACTTTTACTCCATTGTTATAAGTCTTTGTATCATTAACTTCTACTTCTTTTCCTGTTAAAATTGCATCTGCCATTTTAACAACTCTCTTAGCTAATTCTCTTGTATCTTTAAATACTGTCTGTGTCTGTTCTCCCTTTATTATTGATTTAATTGAAGGAATTTCAGCATCTTGTCCTGTAACTATTGGCATTGGTTGATTTGGAGTTCCATATCCAACACCTTTTAAAGAGGATATAACACCTATACTTATACCATCATAAGGGGATAATACTGCATGTAATTTATCTTTAGTATAATTTTTGCTCAATATGTTATCCATTCTAGACTGTGCAGTAGCTCCATCCCATCTTAATGTTGCTACTTGGTTAAAATCAGTTTGTCCACTTTTAACAACTAATTTTCCTGAATCTATATAAGGCTGTAATATTGACATAGCACCTTTAAAAAAGTAGTTTGAGTTATTATCATCTGGAGAACCTGCAAATAATTCAATATTAAATGGTCCTTTGCCTTCTTTTAATCCTAATGCTTTTTCTATATATTCTCCTTGTAAAACTCCTACCTTAAAATTATCAAAAGTTGCATAATAACTTATAGCATCCGTATTTCTAATCAAACGGTCATAAGATATAACAGGAATATTAGCATCTTTTGCCTTTGCTAATACATCTGTTAATGCTTCACCATCTATGCAAGCTACAATTAAAAGGTCTACTCCTTTAGTAATCATATTCTCTATTTGTGATACTTGATTTTCTACAACATCTTCAGCATATTGAAGGTTTGCTTTATATCCAAGTTTTTCAAGTTCTTTAACTACATTATTTCCATCGTCAATCCATCTTTGTGAAGATTTTGTAGGCATTGCTATACCTATTGTTTTTGCATCTTTTGATGAACCAGTTCCTGGTGCATCTGCCGGTTTTGAACTACATGCTGCTAATCCAAAAGATAATGAACTAGCAATAAGTAAAGATAAAATTTTTTTCATTTTCATTATAATTCCCCCTATCCATAATTTTCAGAAATTTTCGTTTGTTTTCGTTTACAATCAAATATTATCACATTCGAAACTAAAATACAATATATTTTTAAAAAATATATTATTATTTTTTGTTTTTATGTTTTTATGCTTTTGAATTTGTTCGTTGTTTTTTTCATATATTTTTTTATTTTTATGTTTTATTTTTTTATTTAAATGTAATATTTTATAATCATTGTAATATGCTATTTAGTTATGTATAATAAAATTAATTGCTACATATAGCTATTCTACATAATAAAAGCTAAATACATTTTGTTAAAAATTTTAAAGAAAATATATTTTTTAATAAATTTCCCAAGGAGGATTTTATGTTTGCTCCTGAACGATTGAGAATAATAAAGAAAATACTTTTAGATAAAAAACATATTAATGTTTCAGATTTAAGTGCTATGCTTAATGTATCTGAAGTTACTATAAGACGTGATTTAGAAAAATTAGAAAATGAAAATTTTTTAACAAGAACTCACGGTGGTGCAATTATAAATGAAGATAATGACTTTACTGAAGATAACTTAAACGAAACTGAATCTGACCCTTTTATTGAGCAAAGAACTGAAATAAGTGAAATAGCCTTTCATATGATTGATGATAATGATGTTATAATTTTAAGTCCAGGTATTACAAACTTATATATTGCAAAAAAAATAATAAATAAAAAGAACTTAACAGTACTAACTAATGATCTTAATATTGCTTCTGAATTTACTGCTAATCCAAGCACTAAAGTTATTGTACCTGGAGGAGATTTGGATCTTTCTACAATGACATTAACAGGAAAACTTACTGAAGAAAATTTAAAAAATTTCTTTGTATCAAAAGCATTTATTGAAGTTGAAGGAGTAAGTACTCAAAGAGGATATACAGTGCAAAGTATTGATAGGGCATCTGTAATAAGGGAAATGCTTAATATTACTTCTGAAAAAATAATAGTTTGTACATATAAAGCTTTTGATAATATTGCTTTTTCTCAAATAGGGCAATTAAATATAGCTGATAAGATAATAACAAACCCTTCTATACCTGATTTATATAAAAAATATTATTTTGAAAGCAATATAAAGCTTTATACTGCTTTTAACTCTTATGAAGGTGGTATTTAAAATGTTATCTCCAGTACTTAAGTTATCAAATATCAATAAAAAATTATCTGATTTTTTTTCTTTAAAAAATATTTCTATTGAATTTTACGGTGGTGAAGTTCATGTTTTAATGGGAGAAAACGGATCAGGAAAATCATCTTTAATGAATGTTATATGGGGAGCTTATCCAAAAGACAGTGGAGACATTTTAATTGATAATGTACCTGTTTCTATAAATTCTCCTATAGATGCAAAAAAATTAGGAATAGCAATGATTCATCAAAACTCTTCTTTGTTTGAAAATTTTACTGTTGCAGAAAATATTTTTATAGATAATAAACCATATTCAAATAAGCTTTTAAAAACAATAAACAAATCAAAAATGTATTCTCTTTGTGAAGATCTTTTTAATAAACTTGGCTTTTCATTAAATTGCAAAAGTATAGTTAAAGATCTAAATCTAGCCCAAAAACAGATTGTTGAAATATGCAGAGCTTATGTTTCTAATGCTAGAATTTTTATAATGGATGAACCAACTTCTTCACTTACCGACTCAGAGTCTTATCTTCTTTTTAAAATAATAGAAGAGTTAAAAAAATCTGGTGCTGCTATAATATATATTTCTCATAAACTTGAAGAAATACACAAAATAGCAGATAAAATAACAGTTATAAGAGGCGGAGAGATAATAGGTACCCAAGAAGTAAAATCTATGGAAGTTAACAATATAATTCATATGATGACAGGTATGGAATTAAAAAATAGGTATCCTAAACTTCATGTTAAAATCGGAAAAGAAGTTTTAAAAGTTAATAATCTTAGTTCTGATAATATAATTAAAAATATAAATTTTTCTCTTAAAAAACGTGAAATTTTAGGAATAATAGGTCTTGTTGGTTCAGGAAGAACAAAGATAGCTAAATCCTTATTTGGCATTGATAAATTAGATTCTGGGGAAATATTTATAGAAAATAAAAAGGTAAATATTAATTCTCCTAAAGATGCTATTGAAGCCGGAATAGGCTATGTTACAGAAGATAGAATTTTTAACGATCTTTTTATGTACCTAAATATACATGAAAATATAAGTGCTCCTAATATTTCTAGAGTTTCTAATAAACATATAATAGATAAAAAAATTGAAAGCAAAATTGCAAATTCATATATTAAAAGACTTAGAATAAATGCAGGTACAGTGAATAATAAAATTGCCTATTTAAGTGGTGGAAATCAGCAAAAAGTTGTTCTTGCAAAATGGATTATGTCTAAGTCTAAAATACTTATTTTAGATGAACCTACAAAAGGTATAGATATAGCTTCAAAAGTTGATGTTTATAATATAATGAATGAAATGGTTACCAAAGATGTTTCAATAATTCTTATTTCCTCTGATATAGATGAAGTTATTGGAATGTGTGACAGAATAATGGTATTATATAATGGAAATATTGCAGCAATGCTTAAAGGCGACAGTGCAACACGAGAAAATATAATGTTTTATGCAACAGGTGGTAAATAGCAATCTTTAAATAATCACTAAAATTATATAATACAATAAGGACGGTAATACAATTGAAAAAACAAATATTAAAATTACTTAAAGAAAATAATAATGATTTTTTATCTGGAGAATATATAAGCCGTACATTAGGGGTAAGCCGCAGTGCTATATGGAAACATATAAAACAGCTAAAAGAAGAAGGCTATAAAATAGAGGCTGTATCAAATAAAGGCTATAAATTAAAATCTTCTCCTGATTTATTAACTTTAGAAGAAATAGAGCCTTATTTAAACAGCTCTGTTATTGGAAGAAAATTTATTTATTTTAACTCTATTGATTCTACTAATAATGCAGCAAAAAAAATAGCTGATGATGAAAATTCCCATGGCACTGTTTTAATAAGTGAAGAACAAACAAATGGGAAGGGACGTCTTGGAAGACATTGGATATCTCCTAAATATAAAGGAATATGGATGTCTATTATTTTAAAACCAAATTTAGATCCTATAGATGCATCTAAGATTACTCAAATAGCTGCTGCTGCAGTAACTTTATCTTTATTAGAAATGAATATAAAAGCTTTAATAAAATGGCCTAATGATATAATTCTAAATCACAAAAAAGTATGTGGTATATTAACAGAAATGAACGCAGAACTTACAAATATACATCATGTTATTGTAGGAATTGGAATTAATGTAAATGCAGACAAAGAAGAATTCCCTGATGACTTAAAAGATATAGCTACTTCTTTAAAAATAGAAAGTAATAATAAAATTAATCGTCAAATACTTACCGCTAAAATATTGAATAATTTCGAAATTTTGTATAATAAATTTATAAATAATAATGATATAGAGTCTTCTTTAAAAATATGCAGGGAATATTCTGCTATTTTAGGCAGTGAAATAATAATAATAAATAAAGGAGAAAAAGTTTCTGCAAAAGCTATAGATATTGATGAAGAAGGAAAACTTATAGTAAAATATTCTAATGGTAATATAGAAAAAATCATATCTGGAGAAATTTCTATAAGAGGAAAAGAAAGCTACATTTAGGACATTAAAGCATAATGGTGTTAGTATATTAGTGTAGACACAAAAGTTCGAACACATTAAAATAAAAAACATGAGAGGATGTGTCTACAATGGGAAGAGGAAAATATTATACAGAAGAATATAAAAATATTATAGTAGAACTTTATAATTCAGGTAAAACTTTAGCAGAGTTAAATAGCAATATGGCCTGTCAAAATCAACAATATCAGGATGAATTAAGAAAGTAAAGCCAATAACTGTGGATAAAGATACAACTGTAACATCAGCAGAATATCAGGCAATACTTAAGAAAATGGCTAGACTTGAGGAAGAAAATGAAATACTAAAAAAGCCATGGCCATATTCGCAAAGAAATAACTAGTGTATTTCAATTTATTACTAATAATAAAGAAAATCATAATATTAACCTTATGTGTGAAGTATTATAGTTTTCTAGGAGTACCTACTATAAATATTTAAATAGAAAGACTAGCAAAAGAGAAAAAGAAAATGAGATCATCAAAAATAAAATAATAGATATCTATAACACTAGTGGTAAAGCTTATGGTGCACCAAAGATAAATAAGACCCTTGAAGGTGAAGGAATAAAAATAAGCTTAAAAAGAACTCAAAGACTTATGAAAAAATTAGAGATAAAATCTATTATTGTGAAAAAATTTAGACCTACAACTTCAAAAAGTAAAATAGACAATAAAGAAAATGTTTTAAAGAGGGACTTTTCTACAAACACAATTAATGAAAAATGGGTAACTGATATAACTTATATCCATACAATTAAAGATGGATGGTGCTATCTTGCTTCCGTTATGGATCTATACAGCAAAAAAATTATAGGATATGATATTTCTAAAAATATAGATACAGCTCTTGCTTTGCAAGCTGTTAAGAATGCCGTGCTGCTTCAAAAACCTAAAGAACCACTCCTTGGAAGTCAGTATACAAGCCTAGAGTTTGAAAAGTATATATCAGAAACTAAAATTATAACACATTCTTTTAGTGGAAAAGGTTGCCCTTATGATAATGCTTCCATAGAGTCATTTCATGCCTCTCTTAAGAAGGAAGAAGTAAATAAAGTTAAATACTATGATTTTGATACTGCCAGATTAGCAATATTTAAATATATAGAGTCCTGGTATAACAGAAAAAAAATTCACAGTAGTATTGGATATATTACCCCTCAAAAATGCGAGGAGCTAGCCAAGAAAATTTCATAATTTGTTCGAAAAAATATGTTTACACTATTGACATAAATCCATACAGAACTTGCTATGATAAAGGCACAGCTACTAAATAACAGAGGTCACAAATTAAATGTTCCTTATATACCTAATTCTAATTTTTTAGGAAAGATATAGTGAAACCACCGACTGTAAATAAATCGGTGGTTATTGCTTTTATATAATCATGTATATCTGTGTTATCATATTTTAGTTATTCATTTGCATTTTTTAATATAAAGCACAAGATAATAATTTCTATATCTAATTAAGTAAATCCATTTTCTAATAAGCTTCAATATTCCAATTGTAGTAAAAAACTTTATATGAAAAATGTGCTCCTTGAACTAACATAATTATAATTATTCAGAATTTCATTATTTGCTTACATAATAGATAGTTATTTATCATTTTTACTCTTAAACATAATTCTCTAATTCACTGAATTTTACTATCACGCCATCAACTTTAATAATTTTATCTTCTATTATTTGTATAATTCTATTATTTATATGATAACAATTATTAATCTTTCTAATACTGTAATTATGTTTATCTGCAATTTTTTTAATCTTCTTATACACTAAAACTTCTAAATTACTTTTATACTTTAACTCATGTGTATTTTGTGCATTTAACAATAAATATAACGTTGTATATGTTACAATCTGCGTTCCATATTGGATTGGTTCAATTTTAGGTATTTCCTTTATCCATTCAAAATTTATTCTAATGTACTCTTCATTTTCAGCTCCTTTTCTGCATTCTATTTCTCTGCATTCACTTCTCTTATACTCAATTATATCTTTTATTTTTCCATAGTACTTTATTCCTGAACTTTCATTAAAGGATTTATTTGATTGATAAAACGCTACATACTCAATATTGCTTCTAACATTAAGTAATGATTTTTTAGGTATATGATAAAATAATCCCTTTACATAGCTGTTGCAATGTTTTTCATCCTTAACATTAGCCACCATTACATTTTCTAATTTAAATTTACTATAATCATCATATTCATCTAAAACTACTCTCTTACTTCTGGCTTCTAGACTAGTTCCCTCTATTATATTTCTCAGATGCTCTGTAATTAATGATGTACTTCCTGGCAACATAGGAAATGCTCCTATGTTAACTTTCTCTATACTTTTATAGAATTTGTGGGATATAAATTGTTTTTCATTACTATAAGAAAACATTACATATGCCCCAAAAGTTTTATACTTAAATTGTACATTATTATCAAGTTCACTCACTATAGAATCCCTATATCTATGCATAACATTTATATCATCTTCAACCGGTCCAGGTTGTCCATTTGCATCTATTGATATTCTGTATTTTGCATCAAATATATATATTCTATTATATATATTCTATCATCATTTGCATCAGATACATTTTTTATACATAGCACTGTATCAGGTCTTTGATTTGTAGTTGGAAGAGCTGAATATGATTTGTTATACCATAACTCTAATTTGCTTTTCTCATTCTTGTATATCATTTTTGCTTCTTCATTTTGCAGCAGAGAAAAATATAATCCATTGTCACTAAACTTTGCAATACCATACTCAGTTACTTCATACCCAAGGTCTTTTAAAATATTATGTAATTTTAAATAGCACCATACTTCATATAATTTGTATATTTTCTTAGGTGTAATTTTATATAAATCTTTTCCAATATCTAATCCTTTATTTAACAAAATATATTTTTTATAAATCTCTTTATATCCTGGAGCCATCTGAAATACTAATGTCATTGATTTCTTATCTTTCAAATCATCTACATTTTTAAAATGTTTCTTTAAATGCCTGTTCAATATATTTATCTTTTGCCTTATAAAATTGATCCAGGAATTGTTACTATCATAATTTTTAAGGATACTTTTTTCTATATATTTAAGTCTCCTTATTATACTTGTAATCATATATTTTACATATCTATTTTCAAAAATGTTAGTAGTAGTTTCTTTTCTTATTTCTATTACTTTGTCTGGAATATATGATTTATTATTAATAGTCAATCTGCCATTTTTATTTTCAATAAGACTATTAGGATGTTTTCTAATGTAATCAATAGTTTTGTTAGAAATTCTCTTTGCTTTATGTGAATTTACCAATAAATAATTACTTTCCACTTTGTGTTTAGTATTACTTTCTATCCTCTTTAAAGCTCTCTCAATATCATCAAATATTATTTTTAAAATATTAATATATTCACTGTTACTTTGGTTTTCTGTATCAGTAAGTTTAGTATTAACATATGTTTTTCCTAAGAATTCAAAAGCTAGTCCACAAATCTCATCATTAACTTCTTTTATTAATTCCTTGTAATCTTTCATATAATCTATTTTAGATGGAAAGACTTCTATAGTTAAACTTAAAATACTTTTTCCGTTAACTAGAATATCAAATGTTGAATATCCTATATCAGATGAAAATTCTATAATTCCAACTTTAATATTTCCAACTTCAAGTAAGTTATTTTCTAAGTTTGTATCCATATGAATTATAGTTACTTCATTATTATTTTTGCTTTCTATAGCAATTTGATATTTCCCATCTTCAAAAAATGTAGGTGGCATTAAATTGCTGTTGTTTTCAACCAATTCGCCAAATGATGTTATTGTCTTTACCTTAGTTTTTTCAGCATATTCACCATCAATAAAAATATGTCCTTCTACATTTATATTTTTCCTTAAATCTAATGACTTTTTGTTTATAACATCACCTTGAATTGTTATTTCAAATTCTTCTTTACAATCTAATTTAATTAAAGTATTCTTATAGCCAGAAGGAAGTAAAGCCATCTTCATAACCTCTTAACATGATTATAATTTTCTCAGCACTTCTCTTATAGATTGCTGAATCTAATCCTTTTTCAGCTTCAGCTATATAATTTATATCATTTGATATTTGATTATTAGGATTGCAATAATTATATAGCTTTATTAATATATCTTTTATACTTAAATCTGAACCTGAAATTGTTGGCAAAATCTTTTGCATTATTTGAAAGTCAAATGCCTCTTCTTCACTTAGAAGACCAGATAATTTATTCTCAAGCATATAAAATACAATTTCATCCCTTACTCTATATCCAAAATGTTTATTTCCAGTTTTTAAAATTTCATTTATCTCAATGATTTTTTCATTTATATTTTGCGTGAACTCTTTATCTTTATTTAATGCATCCTTTATATTAATAAACCTTGTTCTAAGAAAATCATTAGTGGCTTCATATGAAGTAATGTTAGCATCTTTAAAACTTAAAAGTTCAAGGTTAACATTAGAAAATTCTATAGTGTTTGCTCTATCAAGTACCTTTCTGCTAAATGCAAAAGTTGTATCATCCATGTTGACTGTACCAATAACATATAAATTATCTGGAATAGTTAACTTTTTTAACTTATCTTTTAAACAAAGTGATTTAGGAAATATTAAATCTGTTACTACATTTCCATTTTCATTTAAACTTCTTGTCTCTATTAAACTCAAATATTCACTCAAATAATACTCTACTCTAGCCAGATTCATTTCATCTAAGCATACAAAATATGGTTTATTTCTATTTTCCTCTTTACTTGCATCAATTATTATTTCAGTAAGCTTACCACTAATAAACTCGTCATTTAAATTCTTATATCCTAAAAGCTCCGTACTGTCATTCCAATCAGGCTTAACACTTATTAAATTATACTGATTATTTTCAGGTGTTGCTCCAACAGCCTCTGCAAAAAGCTTTACTAGCTTAGATTTACCTGTTCCACTGATACCAGCTAATATTACAAATGGTTTGGTTTTTAAGCTTAAATAGAAATTACTTAATTCTTCATAGGTATATATAAATCCTTTAGAGTTAATATGCTTCATTATATCTTCCAAATAATCCCTTGCTCCAAAATTATTTAGAAAACTATCATGTACCAGCTCTGCTTCTCCATATAACTCTTTTTCTTTTAGTACTGTGTTATTTTCACTATCTTTTTTTAATGAAATATATAGTGGATTTGTTTGATTTCCTAACGCTATATCTCCTGAATCTGTTCCATATCGCTGAAATTTATTTATGATTTCAGGACTTTCATCTTCGATGCTATTAAACACTATTCCAGAAATACATCTATCTAAATCTGCTCTATAATAACTCGGTACTAAGTAAGATTTGCTTTTTACCTCTTCATTATTCAAAATATCAATTATTTTACCCTTAGCTTTAATATGTCCTCCTGTGGCAAAATAAGCATAAGTATCATTTCCACTTTCTATTTGATCTTTTATTTGTTTTATTTTATCTTTTGAAATTCCTGGGCTTTCAGCCTTTGGCTTTATAATTCCCCATATTACCTCATTATTTTCATTTATAATTTCTTTATGATTACTAATAGTATCAACTGAATATACATTATCATTATATTTAAGCACAATGTGCATTATTTGCTTAATATTACCCCTCTTATTCTAAATAATATTTTAAATATAATTGTATTCCCATTCTCATACAGATTAATTATATCACTTTCATAATTTCCTTACTATGTCTTTGGAAACATATAAACTTTTGCACAAAAAAATAACCCTGATTTCTCAAGGAAGTCTCAAAGTCAAGGATATACCCTCTCATTAGCTCCATATTTTAAAATTATCCCTATGCTTATAGGATTTTCTTAACAACTATCGTTTTTTAATGAAATTATTAACTTTGATTCATTCCTGAATAATAGGTGTCATTGTCATTAGAAATTCTAAATAAAATATTTACATCTCCCAATCATTAATTATTCAAAATTACTTACTGATAAAGGTAGTTTATCACATCAGTTAATTTGAAAAAAGTGATAAAAAACATTTACTTCTAAACGCTATTTACTAAATTACTCACATTTCTTTCATAAGTTCCATTTTATAACTTGTACTACTTTTTTCATATAAATAAATTAACAATAGAAAAGTAAGAATAGTAATACCAATCATTCCAACTTTAAACCCAAAGAAATAAATTATTCTTGATAACGAAACCATAAATATAGCATTCATTATATTATATATAAAGCTAACAAAAGACATATTATAAGCTTTATTATTTTTTGAATGGGTTAATACGTAATTATTAATAAATGGTTTAACTTTAGATTTTATTAGAGAAACAATTAATATAAATAAAAATAAAGCTATTTTATTGTTGAAAATTGTGGTTAAATACATTAACGGCATTAAAAACATTAATGTTTTATTAAATTTAAAGTTTAACTTATTAAAGATTATTGTAACAACATTACTTAAGCAGTATAAAACACCTATATAATAAGCATCTATTTTTAAGTTATTATAAAAAATCTGAGATACTACATAACTTCCAGATAATATTCCAATTAATACTCCACAAATTATAACGTCCTTATCTATAGAAGTACTTTCAAACGTTGATATTGAAAATGTCTTTTCCTCTTCATTTATGGATTCATTTTCAATATCACCAATTGATTTCTTTTTATACACAACAAATACTATATATGCTATTGTTGATAAAAGATATGTACATGCAGTTATCAAAAATGTAAGCTTTCCTTTTGAATCTAATTTATATACTATTCCTGAAAAAACAAAACTTATAAGCGTACCTATTGTTGTTAATCTATATAACTTATTTTGATATTCCATTCCATCTTTTTCACCTTTCTTTTCTAAATAAGTTGCTAAGCTGCTATAATCTGATCCGCTTATACATGAACCAAATATACCTAATAAGACTTGTGATATTATTATCATTACTAAATTAAATGAAAAAGCAAAAATTACATAAGACACAGTTGTTCCAATTAAACCTAAAACAACCAATTTATCATGACCTATTTTATCACCTATAAAGCCAGTGGGAATTTCAAACAAAAATATTGTAAAATAATAACAAGCCTCTATTAATAACATATCGCTAGATGTAATATTTCTCTTAGTATATATCATTAGCAGTACAGGTAAAAATAAAAGGAGATTGGAAAATACTGCATACAGATAGAAAAATTTAATTACTTTATTTGATTTACTCATTGTTCCCCTCCAAATTTAGCTGATTACTTTATATTTGCTAAGCTAAAGAAAATAATATTATCCATTTTTAGCCAAATATCATTTTTATATTTTATAACATCAAATTTATTTCGAAACAAATTTACTATATTAAAATTCATAGGCATCTTAATTAATGATATAGCTTCATTATTTTTGAATTGGACAGCATGAAAAACAAAAGTGCATCCTCCTGATTTTAAATCAAATGCGTGATTTCCTTCTGATGATATATTAAAATATTATCTTCAAAATCCAGCTGCCTATTCTGAAAGGATTGTAATTTTATTTCTTTTGTTTCCCAATTTAAGTGTTTAAAAATACTGATGAATGATTTCTGTAATTCATTATCATCATATTCAAATTGGTATTGTCCAATTTATTATAACCCATCCATTAATTTCAATCTTTAGCCCTTCTATATTTTCATTTGTATCATTTGATACCTGGACATCAAATGTAAGGTGTTAAGCAAAGTGTAACCAACACCGATTACCACTAATACTAAAATAAGACATATAATCTGTTTTTTTTCATAAATAAAGCACTCATTAATATTAATCATGTATTTCTTAAACATATCAAAAAAAATATAATTTGGCAATATTTATAGTGATTTACAATTATTTTTTCACATAAATACAATTAGCTTAAATTTTTTTTAAAAGGTACTACCATTGATAAAATTATGCCTCCTATTTCACGCTTTGGTGGCGGCAGGGCTGTTAAAAAGCAAGGAATTATTGAAAAGTTAACGAAGTTTTTTGAGAAATATTTTGGATTAGTATAAGTTTCAATTTATAATGATTTTAAAGTATTTACAAAATTATATGATAATAACATAACAAATACTTTGATTTTCTTTCAACTCCTAAATGAAAGCTTCTTTTAGGAGTTTTATTTTTTATATTTAAATTTTTATAGTTAAAATTTTAGTATTTTATTAACAAAATGAAATTGTTTTAGTTGATAATTTTTTAACAAAGTGTTATATTTATATAAAAGATTAATTTGGGAGGATTTTTATGGTTACTATAAGTATTTGTATTGGTAGTGCTTGTCACTTAAAAGGGGCTTATAATGTAATTTCTTCACTTCAAAACGAAATAGAAAAATTAAATATAAAAGATAAAGTAGAACTTAAAGCTTCATTTTGCCTTGGGCATTGTACTAATGCAGTATCTGTAAAAATTGATGATGGACCTGTACTTTCTCTAAAAGCAGATGGTGTACCTGAATTCTTAAAAGAACAGGTACTTACAAAAATTTAAGAAATGGTGGTTTTATTATGGAATTAATTAATTTTACAAAAGCAAATTGCAGAAGCTGTTATAAATGTCTTCGTTCTTGTCCTGTAAAAGCAATTAGAATAAAAAATGATCAAGCTAAAATAGTAAATGAACGTTGCGTAACATGTGGTCAATGTCTTATAGTCTGCCCACAAAATGCAAGACATATAAAATCAGATGTATATAAAATTAAAAGTTCTATAAAATCAGACAAAACTGTAATAGCAGCTGTTGCTCCTTCCTTTGCTGGAGCTTTTAACTTAAAATCCTCAGGACAATTTGCAGCAGCTCTTAAATCTCTTGGTTTTAACAAAATTTTTGAAGTAGCTTTAGGTGCAGAAATAGTTACTGAGCTTTATAAAGAATATGCTCTTTCAAAAAATATGAAAAATTATATTACCACAAGTTGTCCTTCTATAAATTATTTGATAAATACTTATTATCCATCACTTTCAAAATATTTAATACCAGTAGATTCACCTATGATTGTTCTTGGAAAAATATTGAAACAAAAATATGAAAATTGCTTTATAACATTTGTTGGTCCATGTTATTCTAAAAAATTTGAAAGCATTGATGAAGATAATGTAGGAATTATAGATTCAGTTTTAACTTTTGATGAAATTTATAAATGGCTTGAAGAAGAAAATATAGATATAACTTCCCTTGAACCTATGAATTTTGATAAATCATCTAAAACCTTTGGAAAGAATTTTCCTATAATGGGAGAGCTTAAATATGAACTTATAAAAAATAAAAACTTTAATTACGATTTTATTAGTGCTGATGGTGTAGATAAGTGTATGCAGCTTTTTCAATCAATGGAAGAAAATGATATAAGTGAAGTTTTTGTAGAAGCATTCGCTTGTAGAGGAGGATGTATAAATGGTCCTGCTATGCCTAAAAATGAATTGGACTTTTTTACAAGGCAGCGAAATGTAAAAAAATATATAAAAGAAAATTCTACAAAAAATATTCCTGATTATTTAAACACAGATGTAAATATAAACTTTTCAAAGACATTTAAAACTAGAACTTTATGTAAAACTAATTTTTCTCAAGAGAATATTTCTGAAGTTTTGAAAAAAATGGGTAAATTTAGTCCTAAAGATGAGCTTAATTGTGGGGTATGTGGTTATAATACATGCAGAGAAAAAGCTCAAGCAGTATTAGATGGAATGGCTGAAATAAATATGTGTATACATTATATAAGAAACAAAGCAGAAAGTATAGCAAATGTAGTATTTGAAACTTCACCAAATGCAATATTTACTTTAGATGAAGATTTTCTTATTAAAGATTTTAATCCAGCTTCTGAAAAAATGTTTAATATTAAATATCAAGATATTATAGGTAAACCTATTTGTCTAATTATGGATGATAGTGATTTTTATAAAGTTAAAGAAACTAAAAAAAATATAATAGGCAGAAGAATTTTTTTTGAAAATCAAGATTTAATTGTACTGGAAAATATAATATATCTTCAAAAGCAATGTTTATTTTTAGCAATAATAAATGATATAACTTTAGAAGAAAAAAGTAAAGGAGAACTTGCAAGAGTTAAAGAACAAACAATTGACGCAGCACAAAAGGTTATAGAAAAGCAAATGAGAGTTGCACAAGAAATTGCAAGTCTTCTTGGAGAAACCACCGCAGAAACGAAAGTTATTTTAACCAAACTAAAAGCCTTAGCTCTTGGCGAGGTGAATGAAAATAGATGAATACTTTTATAGATATTTCATATAACAGTTTAAACAAAAGTGGTGAAGAACTTTGCGGTGATAAGGTAGAGATTATTAAAACTTCTAAAGAAATTATAATCGTAATGGCAGATGGTCTTGGAAGCGGGGTTAAAGCCAACATACTCTCTACTCTTACTTGTAAAATTGCAGGCACCATGCTTAAAGAAGGCTTAAGTCTTTATGAAACGGTAGATACAATAGCCCATACTCTACCTGTATGTAGCATAAGGCAACTTGCTTATTGTACTTTTACTATAATTAAAATTGATAATAGCGGAAATGTTCATGCTCTTGAATATGATAATCCTTCATATTTTCTTATAAAAAATAATATAATAACTACTCCAAAGAAAAAACAAATTATTATTAAAGATAAGCTTATAAATGAAAGCAACTTTAAACTTGATATAGGAGATGTACTAACTGTTGTAAGTGATGGTGCTGTACATGCTGGTGTAGGTGCAATACTAAACTTAGGATGGCAATGGGAAAATATTGCTGATTATTTAGAAAGACTTGTTTCTAAAGAAAAATGTGCTGCTAATATTTCAAAAGATTTATTGGTAACATGTCAAAATTTATATGCAGGTAATCCAGGCGATGATACTACTGTAGTTGCAGTTACTATGAGAAGACCTGAATGTGTAAATATATTTACAGGACCTCCTAAAGATCCTAAAAATGATCCTATTGTTATATCAAAACTTATAAAAAGCGAAGGTAAAAAGGTTATATGTGGAGGTACCGCTGCAAATATAGCTGCACGAGAGCTTAAAGAGGATATAGAAGTTAATCTACAGTATTATGATTATTCTGTTCCCCCTACTGCTAAAATTAGAGGACTAGATTTAGTAACTGAAGGAGTTTTAACTTTAAGCAAGGCTTTAGAAAAAATAAAATCTTATTTAAATAGCTCTTTAGAAGATAAAATATCTCTCAATTTAAATGGTAAAGATGGAGCTTCAAAACTTGCTAAACTTCTTATAGAAGATTGCACTCATTTAAATTTTTTTGTAGGTACGGCTATAAATCCAGCTCATCAAAATCCAAATTTCCCTTTAGATTTAAGCATAAAGGTTACTGTAGTAGAAAATTTAGCCGAAGTTATGAGAAAACTTGGTAAAATTGTAAGCATTGAATATATGTAATTTAAATAATATTTATATTATTTAATAAAGCCCTTGCTATGACGCAAGGGCTAATATTTGTTAATTTATTTTAAATTCTTCTGTTTTTTACCATCCACTACCAACTGCATTATGAACAAATGCTGATATTCTATCTACTGGAATATCTACTATTGAACCAAATCCTCTATCAGCATCGCATCTTATTCCACTTGGTAATACATTACCATCATCACATCTAGGATGAGAGTATTTATCACAACAGTTTCCAAGTGCACATCCTGGAGCTGGACCTATTTGAGTAATAAGTCTTACAAAATTACAGTTTACGCTAGCTAATACACCTGTAAAGCCTCTCCCTGATTCTCCTCCACTAGTTGTAAAAATTGTTACAGTTTGTCCAATGTGTCTTGCTAAATTATTTACTAAATTATATGAATTTGCCATCCTATGTGTCCTCCTTTCTTATATTTAAGCTTTTAAGGACCTTTGTCCTAATATATAGTATGTTACTATATAAATAATGTTCCAAAGTATAACTATAATTTTTAAAAAATTTATACAGCATTATGAACAAAAGCTGCAATTTTATTTATTGGTATGTTTATTACTATTCCTAATGAATTTTTTTTAATATCTTCAATTTTACACTCACTTTCTAAATCTATAACTGGAGGAGTCATAGCTTTAGATAGTATTTTTATATAATCTTTTTTTATATCTAACAAAACTCCTGTAAATCCTAAATCGCCATCTTTATTACCTACAATATATACTATTATTGTTTGGCCAATATATTTAAAAAGGCTTTGAATAAATGTATCATCTTCTAAATATATTTTAGTTCCTTTTATGTTTTTAGCTTCACAGTTTTTATTTGAATTTATATATATTTTATTCTTTTTTTTAGTTCTTATATTAAATATATTTACATTTCTTCTCACTATATATTACCGCCCTTAAAAATATTTACTATATTATAATATGTAAATATTCATTATACTGTTACCTAATACTGTTATCTAAAAAAGTAGCTGCTATGCAGCTAACTAAATAGTTATATGCACAGCAGCCTTTAAATTCATCTTAAATTAAATATACATTTTATTTTAATTTAATAATGTTTTACCATCCGCCGCCTACGGCATTATGAACAAATGAAACTATTTTATCTACTGGAATATCTACTACACAGCCAAGACCATGGTCGCCTCTGCAATCTATTCTTCTTTCATCAGGAGTATAATTCCCTTGATTTTGAACATTTTTTGCATCGTTTGGAGAATTTTTTTCTCCATCTATACATAAATAATCATCTTGAATATTTCTTAAATTCCTTGGGTACTGGTACTGATAATCGCAGCAATTCCCAAGTGCGCATCCTGGTGCAGGTCCTATTTGAGCAATGAGTCTTATAAAATCTGGATTTACCATTGCGAGCACACCAGTAAAACCTCTTCCTGATTCTCCCCCACATGCAGCAAATACAGTAACAGTTTGTCCAATATAATTTGAAATATTATACATAAAATTATTAGCCATCATCTTATGTGTCCTCCTTTCTTATTTTAAAGATTATTAGGACTTTTAATCCTGCTATATATTATGTAGATTATATTATAAGTGCCACCATATTTTATAATATAACTCTGTTAACTAAAGCATAAATTCATTATATAAATTAGAAAGCCATGCATAAATTAAAAGTTTTTTTATGCATGGCTTTTTATAAAAATTATATAACTATTTATTTTTATTTTATTAAATTATTTTCTCTTAAAAAATTTTCTGCTACCTTTTGTGGTTCTTCATTAAGTTTATCTACTTTATAATTTAATTCCCTCATTTTTTCATCATCTATTTTTCCACTCAACTTATTTATTAAATCTTTTAACTCAGGATATTTTTCTAAAGTATCATTATTTATTATAGGTACAGCATAATAAGGTGGAAAAAAGTTTTTATCATCTTTTAATACTTTTAAATCAAAAGCTTTAAGAAGCCCATCTGTAGAAAAAGCATCAATTACATCTGTTTTACCGTTATTTAATGATGTATATCTAAGTCCTCCATCTACAGCATTTACTTCTTTAAAATTCATATTATAAGCTCTCTTTAAACCCAAGTATCCATCTTCTCTATTAGTAAATTCAATTGTGCTCCCTAGCCTTAATTTATTTGATACTTTAGCAATATCTGAAAAAGTTTCAATATTATATTTTTTTGCTGTGTCTTTTGATACTGCTAAAGTATAAGTGTTGTTAAATCCTAACGGTTCAAGCCAAGTTATATTATAATTTTTATTAAAATAATCACTTACTATTTTATACGCTTTATCTGGATCATTAACTGCAGGCTGATTCATAATGTTAACCAATCCTGTTCCTGTATATTCAACATATAAGTCTATTTCACCAGATTTAAGTGCGTTAAATGCTATACTTGTTCCTCCTAAATTAAGTTTTCTTTCAACTTTTAAATCTGTATTTTCTTCTATAAGTGTAGCTAGCATATTGCCTAATATTAACTGCTCATTAAAATTTTTAGAACCTATTACAATTTTATCTTCTTTTTTATTATATTTTATTATACTTCCTCCTATTATTACTATAACTAATATTAAAGCAGCAAGTTTATATATCTTATTTAATTTTGAACTTTTTTTCTTTTTTATCTTTATACTTCCATCAGCTTTTCTAATACCAGCAGGTGTAACCATTTTTTCAATTTTACCAACAATAAAATCCATTAAAAGTGCTAATAAGCAAGCTGGTATTGCTCCTGCAAGTATCATATAATTATTTACAGTCTGTACTCCTGAAAAAACCATATATCCAAGTCCACCTGCTCCTACAAAAGCCGCTATAGTCATAAGACCAACAGCTGTAACTGCAGATATTCTTATTCCTGTCATAATAATTGGTAATGCTAAAGGTATTTGTACTATTCTAAGTATTTGATTTTTAGTCATACCTATACCTCTAGCTGCTTCTAATGTATCTGGATTTATATTTGTAAGTCCAATATAAGTGTTTTTTATTATTGGAAGAAGTGAATATAAAAATACCATAATTATAGCTGGTTTGCTCCCTATCCCAAGTATAGGAATTAAAAATCCCAGTAATGCTAAACTTGGTATAGCTTGTACTACATTCGCAAAACCTATAATTGGAGCAGCCAGTTTTTTTACTTTAGTTATAAGTATACCAAGAGGAATACCAATTATAATAGCAAGTAGTAAAGCTATTAAAGTAAGCTCTATATGTTCTACAATTAAATTTATTATTTGAAGTTTTCTATCTAAAATAAAGCTAAAAAATTCATTTATCATATATGTTATTCCTCCATTTCTTTATTGATGTATTGATTGCTTAATACAGTTAATAAACTACTCTTTGTAATAAGTCCAAGCAGCTTATAGTTATCATCTACCACAGGCATATATCCTACTTTGTATTCATTCATTTTATTTAAAATGTCTATAAGAGAATCTTCTTTATTCGCTGTTTTAACTTCTTTTTCCATTATTTCAGAAAGTTTTAAGCTTTTATTATCAGCTTTTCTAAGATCTTTTACAGTAACTATACCTTCTAAAATCCCATTTTTATTTATAATTAGAACACTGTCTACTTTATTTGATTTCATTATTTCCAAAGCTTGAAGTATAGTTCTATTAGAATTTGTTTTAATTGGTTCAAAAATCATAATATCTTTTGCTTTAATAAATTCAGGCTGTTTCCATATTCTATTTTTGCCAACAAATTCTTCTACAAATGCATTAGCTGGGTTTTTTAATATTTGTTCAGGAACATCAAATTGAACTATTTTACCTTCATTCATTATGCAAATTCTATCTCCAAGCTTTAAAGCTTCATCCATATCATGAGTTACAAAAACTATAGTTTTTCTAAGTTCTTGCTGCAGATTAAAAAGTTCATCTTGAAGCTGATTTCTTGTTATTGGATCTAATGCGCTGAAAGGTTCATCCATTAAAATTATATCTGGATTTGTAGCAAAAGCTCTGGCTACACCTATTCTTTGCTGCTGTCCTCCACTTAACTCGCTTGGATATCTGTCAATATATTCTTCTGGTTTCATTCCAACCATGTTTAAAAGTTCAATAACCTTTTCTTTTATGTTGTTTTCAGGCCACTTTTCTAATTTAGGAATAATACCTATATTTTCTCCAACTGTAAGATGTGGAAAAAGCCCTGTTTGCTGTATTACATACCCTATATTTCTTCTAAGTTCTATTGTATTTTGCTCTGATATATCTTTTCCATTTACATATATTTTCCCTGATGTGTTAGTAATCAATTTATTTATCATTTTTAAAGTTGTTGTTTTCCCGCATCCACTAGGTCCTATAAGAACTACAAACTCCCCTTTGTTTATTTTTAAATCTATTTCTTTTATTATGGCTTTATCTTTAAAATATTTAGAAACCTTTTTAAACTCTATCATAATTTCAACCTCCTTCAAAAGTAACAACTTAATTTTATTAAAAAGTTGTTACTTTATTTTAACATAAAGTTGTTACTTTGTAAACATTAGTACATAATTGTACTTTTCCTTTAAACTTTATAAAATAAAAAAATGTGCCAAGAAATCATTTTAATATACTCCCTTTAATGTAGGTAGATTTAAAAAAATCTGATACCTTAAGGGAACATATCATTTAAATTCCTTGACACAATTTTTACTTGACACAATTTTTATTTATAAATTTATTCATGCATAAAATTTTTTACTCTTTCATAAGAATTTTCATCGCCTATAACTATATATATATCTCCTTTATTAAAAATAGCATACGGTCCTGGAGATAATATTATTGTTTTATTTCTTCTTATACCTATAATAGTTGCCCCTGTGTTTTGCCAAAATTTCACTTCTCCTATAGTTTTACCTATTAATTTTGAATTATCAGGTACTTCTACTTCTATAGGCAAAAATGGATTAGAATTTTTAAATCTCTCTGAATAATCAATAAGCTTATCTATATATAAATTTAACTGTTCTTCAACCTTTTTTCTTTCATTTTGTAAATTTTTTATATCTTTTTTAAGTGATTCCATTGAATCTTTATCTTTAAATTTTTCTATAAATTTAAATGCTTCTTCTTTTGATTTTACAAATATTCCACTTCCTTGGATAACTTCTACTATTTTCATATCTTCTAATAGTATAACTGCTCTTCTTATAGTCTCTGGTGATACATTATATTGACTTGCAAGAGTAGATCTTCCATAAATTTTTGTACCAATTACAAATTCTCCCTGAGCTATTCTACTAGCTAAATCTATAGCAATCTGTTGATATACAGGCTTAATTATAGTATCTTGCGGCATTTTTACTCCTCCGTATTTTACTTATATCTTATTTAATAATATTATTACCACATATTAAAATTATTTTCAAATTATATATTTATAAGATTATTAAAATACTGTATAATATAAATGATTTTATTTAAAAAATAAATAATATTATATTTATTTTTATGCTTTTAACATATTAAAATTTTAATATGTTAAAAGCAATATTTGATAATGGACTTATTTATAAAAACTAATGAACTAAATATCTAATTTACTAATTTGAGAAAGAAGTGAACTATATGAATTTTTTAAAAAATAAAAAGACTAAAAAGATTTTATCTGTTTTTCTTGCAATTATTTTAATTTTAGGACTTTTTTTAGCAGGATATGGTTATTATCAATTAAACAAAATTAAAATAACCAAAATATCTAAAAGTAATGAAGATTTAGGCATAAATACAGATACTGAAAATGACCAAAAGGTAGAAATGGATGATGATATTGTAAATATTGCTTTATTTGGAACAGATAGAAGAAGTAAAGAAGAAAGAGCTAGAACTGATACTATTATGATAGCCACAATAGATAAAAAACATAGAAAAATAAAACTTTCTTCTATAATGAGAGATAGTTATGTAAATATAAATGGACATGGAATGGACAAGATTACTCACGCTTATTTTTTCGGAGGTCCTCAGCTTGCTATAAGAACTATTAACGAAAACTTTAAAATGGACATAAGAGATTTCGTTCTTGTAGATTTTTTTAGTTTAGAAAAAATAATTGATGCCTTAGGTGGATTAGTTGTAGATGTAAAAGATTATGAAGTAAAAAGTTTAAATGAATGTGTAAAAGAATCTGCTGCTTTGCAAAATGTTAAGCCTCATTATGTTACTTCTGGAGGAGTACAGCTTTTAGATGGTATGCAGGCAGTTGCTTATGGCAGAATAAGAAATGTAGGTAATGGTGATTATGAAAGAACTGATAGACAAAGACTTATTTTATCTTTAATTTTAGATAAAATTTCTGATGCAGGCTCATTAAAATTTCCTTATATTGTTTCTCAAATGCTGCCTTATGTAGAAACAAGTATGGATAAATCAACTATGTTAAAGCTCGGTTCTCAGGTTTTTGCAGGAAACATGATGAATATAGAGCAGCAGAGATTTCCTCTTATTAAAGCTTCAAGGGATATGACTATTGGTGGAGTTTATTATCTATGGCTTGATATAGATGCTACTGCAAAGCATATACATGAATTTATATATGATGATGTAATACCTGAGGTTAAGTCTTCTGATGAAATATCTACACCTCCATCATCGTCTTCTACAAAAAATAAAAAAACTACTTCAACTTCTAAAAAAACTACTTCTAGTTCTAAAAAAACTACTTCTAGTACATCTACATCAAAAAAAACTAATACACAAACTAATAATTTAAATACAAATAATGAAGTTAATACACAAAATAATAATAATGAAACTACTAATACTGAAATTAAAAAAACTACAGAATCTACTAATAATACTTTAAAAGAAGAACCTGTAGATAATACTAACTCTTTAGAGCAAAATCCTGATACAAATTCTGGAACAACTTCTGAAACAAAAACTCCTTAAACTTAAAATAAAAGTATGCAAATTTGCATACTTTTATTTTTTACAAGAATCTCTTTCAATTATTTGATGATTTAATACAAAATGATGTTGTACAAGTTCTGCTCCATTAATAAGCTTTATTAACATTCTCATGCCTACAGAGCCCATATCATACATTGGTTGAACAACCGTTGTAAGTTTTGGATAAAATATAGATGCACTATATATATCGTTAAAACCCATTACATCTACATCATCAGGAACTTTTATACCCTTTTCTCTAAGAGCATTTATAGCTCCCATTGCAAGTTCGTCACTTGCACAAAATACAGCATCTAATTCTACATCTTTACTGCTTAATATAGTATTAATTCCTTCATAACCATCATCAGCTTTTAAGCCGCCAAAATAACACAGTCTTTCATCAAGTTCTAGTCCATGTTCTTTAAGTGCATTTTTGTATCCAGAAAATCTAAAAGCAGAAGCATGAACAGCATCTTCATGTGTACCTATGTATGCAATTTTCTTATTGCCTCTATCAATAAGATACTTTGTAGCATCAAAAGCTGCTTTATCATTATTAATAGTTACACTAGGGAAAGTATTTGCCTTATCAGTAGTTTCAACTAAAACTACTGGCAGTTCAAGGTTCTTTATAAGATCAATTACTGCTGGTTCTAGTGAATTACTCATATAAAGCGCACCATCTACCATTTTTTCTTTTAATACTCTTAGATATTCCATTTCTTTATCTATATCTAAGTCAGTATTACAAAGTATTATATTATAGTTGTATATGTTAGCAACATCTTCTGCGCCTCTTACTATTTCTGGATAAAATTGATTGGATATATCTGGTATTATAATACCTATAGTTCTACTTTTTTGTGTCTTTAAGCTTCTTGCAACTATATTAGGTCTGTAGCCAAGTTTTTTTATTGCTTCTTGAACTTTCTTTTTGGTTTCTTCATTAACTACATCAACATCATTTAAAACTCTGGAAACAGTAGCAATAGATACCCCTGCTTCTTTTGCAACGTCTTTGATTGAAGCTGCCACAATATCAACTCCTAAATTATATTATATGTATATTATAAATTATAACCATAAAACTATTTTGTTACAAGTTAATCTAAACTATTTTTTATATATTATTTTATCCCTTTATATGAAATTTATTATAAAATTTTATATAATAAAATTTTTACTCAATTACCAGAACCTTAAACGCAGCAAAAAATATTTTATCATGATATAGCATAAAATCCAATACTTATTTTACTTTTTTTAATATTATATTAATTTTAAATGTAATATCAAATATCTTTAATCTAAAACTTAAAAGCTTATGCTAAAATTTTAGCATAAGCTTAAATCCTATATTACATTATAAATTTATTTTGGACTTGATTTCCATTTGTCTATTTGATTTTTCATAAGTATAAATCATGTATGATTAAATGATAAGTCCACTCCTTCATGAGTAAGTAGTTTAATCTTTTTATCAATACCACTGGCATAACCAGTAAGTCTGCCATTTGTTCCAACAACGCGGTGGCACGGTATGATGATGGATATAGGATTATGAGCAACAGCTCCTCCAACAGCCTGTGCAGACATTCTTTTCTTTCCCTGTTTTTTTGCAATTTGCTCTGCAATCTTACCATAGGTTGTCGTACTTCCATATGGGATTTCTTTAAGGATTTCCCACACACTCTGTGCAAAATCACTTCCAATTGGAGCAAGCTTAAGTTCGCTTATTGCTGGATTTTCTCCTGCAAAATAGCGATCAAGCCATTTCTTTGTTTTTTGGAATATTTCTAGCTTATCTCTCTTAATAATTTCTTCTTTCAAAGATCCAAGATAATATTTCTGTCCTTCAATCCATAAACCTATCAGTGCATTATTCTTAGCTGCAAGTAACATTTTCCCTAAAGGTGATTCATAATATGTTTTATATATCATTTTTTCACTTCCTTTATTTAGCATAGTGTTTTTATTTTAAAAATTGCACCTGCCTATTAGCCATTCTAATACTTTCTTTTTAATTTATCATGGTTTTATGAATTCATTGCTTGAGTCTTTAATATATTTGTCTATTGTTCTTCTATCACAGTTAAATCTTTTAGCTAATTTGCTTTTATTCAATACATCTATCTCCTCCTTAAGTAACTTTATTTGATTTAATACATCTTTTGGCATAATATCTCCAATCATTTTAGAAATATTATACTAGAAAAATGCACAAATCTATACATTTTGAGATTCTAATTTTTATGTATTTTTATTTTATCGTTTACAACCTGTCAGCATATATACACAACAATCCCCTAGATATTTCAGGCTATGAGAACAATGCTGAGAATTATCGCTTTTCAAGCCTTGCAGTATACCTAGGTTTAAAGTGTTAACCGTCCCTTATCCTTATCCCTATCCTTGATAAAATACAGATATAAAGACTTGTTGAGGTATCTGTAATGGAAAATGTGACAATACACCAGTAGAAAGCTTTACTGCTTACTACTGGATTTATTGTATGTTGAAATAATTGAAGCAAATGCATGCACAGATCATATACACATGCTTGTAAGTATGCCACCAAAATTAAGTGCTTCGGTATTTGTGGGATATCTCAAGGGTAAGAGTTTGCTCATGATTTTTGATAGACATGCAAATTTGAAGTACAAGTATGGCAACATGCAATTTTAGTGCAGAGGATACTATGTTGATACTGTAGGAAGAAATAAGAAGATAATAGAAGAGTATATAAAAAAATCAGATACAAGAAGATATATCATATAAACAAATGAGTTTGAAGGAGTATATTGACCCATTTATGGGTTAACCAGTAAATAAAGGCAAAAATAGAGCACCTTTTAGGTGCAGTCAGTAAAGATATGCAGTTGGCAAAACGTTCAGTGTGAGAGTAGCACACCCAGTAAACAAAGCCTTATAGGCGAAGAGCAAGCCACCAGTTTTACGGGTGATCCTGACTATATCAAATGATAAATCAAAAATGAATACGGAAATTTTTAACGCTTACCTCTTTTTTAAGAAAAAATCTCCTACAAAAGTTCCAATAAGTGCAATTATGGTATAAATAAAGCACCATATTAAAAATGTAATGTTAAACATAAGAATAAGCATAATAAAATATGTTACAAAAATAATGCATAATATAATTATTCTATTAGATATTATTTGCCGAAGCAAAATAGATGCTATAAAAGTTATTATTGGTAAAATTGTAATTACAATTCCAATTATTTTGGTATTAGTGTCAATAATATGCATATTCTTTCTTACCTCGCTAAAAACAAAATTTTAACTCTCTGGACAAATACCTTTCACAACATGTGAATGAATTGTTTCTTTTTTAAAGCATAATTGTTTTTAATAAATATGCTTTGACAGTTTATTTTTATCATAACATATTATTTAGTTATTAAGCTAAAAATATAAGACATTATTTAATTTAGTTTTTACCTTTTAAAACAATCTTATCATTTAATTATAAAAAAGCCTTGATTTCTGTAATCATTTTTAGTACATTTGATTTCAATTTTATTATATAATTTAAATGTAGTTGGATCATATATGTAAAGATTATTATCATCAAAAATATATAATTTATCTTTATATATTTCCATTTGATTAAGATTATGTTTAAAAGGCATATATTTTATATTTTTAGAATTCACATCGACAACCGAAAGAACATTCCCTTTTTTAGACATAGGATCAAATTGAGATATTAAAATAGTTCCATTGTATTGTTTTACTTGCCATGGAAAGTCTTTGTTTAAATTAATACTAGTAATTTCATAATTATTCAAATTTAGTTTATATAAACTTGTTGAAGGTGTCGAATCATCATTCTTAGTTCCAGTAGTAAAAAACATATTACTTCCCATAAACATACTGTCCCATACATATATATCTCCATTAACTTTAATATTTTTTACTACTCTAAAAGTTTTTAGATTAATTATACTTACCTCTAGACTAAATGTTTTTTTATCAGGAGGTACAATCGTACTAAAGACGTATAATAAATCATTTAGTAAATTGATATGTGTTACCTGTCCTTGCAACTGTAATGTATCTTCGATAGACATAGTTTTTTTATTATATTTGCTAATTATTGAACTACCAACAGGACTATGAGAAGTGAATATATACTCATCATTAGCAGTTATAGACCATATTCCATATGCTATTTCATAGGTCTTATAATTATTTTCATTTAAATTCACTTCTACTACCTTATTGCTATGATTTGTATAGCCTCCTAAAGAATTCATATAAGCTTTACATGAACTTATTATTGGATGTATAAACCCCGAGTTTATGTCTGGGACTTTTATTCTTTTTTCTCCCAAATATTCACCATTAAAATTATATAGTTTCAAATAACTTATATTATTATTAGTTGATGTCTGAATTGCTGCTATATTAGCATCATATATTTTTATTTCTTTATTTGTACAACCAGCTAAAGATATAATACATAACATAAATATTGTGCATATAGCACGTTTAAATTTCTTGTCCATTTTATTTTGAATATACTATATAAGTATTATTTGAATTTACTAAGTCAACTGGCCATACAATACCACCATCATCATCTGTATTTATCCCGTATAGATCCTTAAATGCAGCCCATACTAAATGAGAACAATAGAAAGAGCTTCTTATACTAGTGTTCCAAAAGTTCCAATTATATGGAAGCGACACTTTTGCACGACACCAATTTGAAGCTTCATTATCTTGGCTAGCTGTTGTACCTCTAGTTGTAACACCATATACACTTTTATACCGTGTATTCCAATCATTAGGTTTTGTTTGAACACCACCATTTGGGAAAGATTCTACCGTAGTAGTCGACGTCCATATTATACCAGCATGTCCTGTTCCAATTCCAGAAGAAACACCATCCGTTGTTACAAGTATTACACCATATCTAGTAGGATATGTACCTGTACTACTAGTAGAAAATATACCATCAGAGCGAAGAGAACTCTTAGGATCTACAAAAGAACCTTTTTTACCCTTTATTAATTCTTCTAATTTTATTTGCTTCTCAATTGCAAGCTGTTGTTCATATTTAAATTCAGCAGTATCTTTAATTGATTCATTTCCAACTACTGTGCCAGCAGCACTTACATGAACTGTGAATGTAGCAACAACTAATAAAAATACTCCTAGTGAAGTTTTAACTTTCTTCACAATTTCCATCCTAAATTTCTTTTTCTTAAAATAACTTAATTTCATATATACAAACCTCCATACCCTAATTATTATACTCTAGAACTCTCCTACATAATAATAATAATAATAATAATAATAATAATAATAATTGTCAATATTTTCTTTGTTATTTTTTCCCTTTATATGAGTTTTTAGTTAAATTAATTAATTATTTGTTGGGCATTGGGACGGTTAACATCTAAAATATCTTATTACTTTCCACTGACAGATATCTAATTAGCTTGTCAGCATATATACACACAACAATCCCCTAGATATTTTAGGCTATGAGAACAATGCTTAGAATTACCGCTTTTCAAGCCTTACACTCATTTCTTTTATTATCTTTAGTACAATACTAGGTAGTCTTTTTATTAAATCATTTATTTTTTACCATCTACAATACACACCGTAGTAGTTTCTAAGGCTTAATCATTGCTATTTGAATGAGAATTAATAAACAAAGAAAGTTATCCCATAAAATCTCCACATAGCGCTTCCTCTTATTTTCATTTTTATATCAATGGTGATTGCAGTTTTTGCCGCTGTTCTTCAAAAACTTTTAAAGGAAGCCATAAAAATAAAATCCGAAAACGACTTAACTGTTTAAAAGCTAAAAATTAATAATTTTTATGTGCAAATTTAGAAATACAGGATGAAAATTACATTATGGCTATTATAATTAATATTGATGTAATGCTGGCTAAAAGGGGAATGAGTGTAACAGAACTTTCAGCGGCGCACCAAAAGAAAGAGTATACAGCATCTTTGCTATATACTCTTTCTTTTTTATTTAACTACTTCAACAGCTAAATTTAATTTTTCTCCATTAATATTAGCTTCATTATATTCTCTATCAGCATCATAAATTACTTCTACTGCAAGAGTTTCTTTTTTAATATGATTTTCAAACTTTTTAATTATATTTTCTAAATTTTCGTTATTAGCTACATAAAGATTGATTTTATCAGCTACTTCAAAGCCGCTCTCTTTTCTCATGTTTTGAACTTTACTTATAATTTCTCTTACATGGCCTTCTTCTTTAAGTTCTTTAGTTATATGTGTATCAAGAACAACTCCTATCTGCCCTTCTCCTGCAAAAGCATATCCTTCAAGTCCTTGCATAGTTATAAGCAAATTATCACTGTTAAGTTCTATTTCTGTTCCTTGAACATTTATAACTACAGTACCTCCATTTTGAATTGTTTGAGCAAGCTCCATCTGATTTCTAGATGCAATTTCTTTTCTTATAAAAGGTATAAGTTTGCCATAAGTTTTACCAAGCACTGGGAGGTTTGGCTTGATTTCGAAGTTAACATATTTAGAAAGATCTGCTCCAAGCTCAAGTTCTTTTATATTAAGTTCATCCTTTATAATATCGCTATAATATTCTGGAAGTATTTTTGTGCTTAAAAGCATCTTTGATAAAGGCTGTCTGTTCTTTATGTTAGCAGAATTTCTTGCACTTCTTCCAAGTTTAACTACACTATAAGCTAAATCCATTTCTGCCTCTAAATCTTTATCTATAGCATCTTCATTAACTTCTGGCCAATGACAAAGATGAACACTTTCTGGAGCATTTTTATCTAAATTTACAACTAAATTTTGATATATTTCCTCTGTTATAAATGGTACAAACGGTGCTGCAACTAAAGTTAAAGTTTTAAGAACTTTATAAAGTGTTACATAAGCTCCTATTTTATCATCTGTTAACTCTTCAGTCCAATATCTTGATCTATTTCTTCTTACATACCAATTAGAAAGTTCATCAACAAAATTTTCTATAGATAAAGCTGCTTGAGTTATTCTATAATTTGATAAATGCTCATCTACAGTTTTAATTAAAGTGTTAAGCTTAGATATTATCCATCTATCCATTACATTTTGGCTTACAAAATTTTCATATTTTGTTGGATCAAATTGATCTATTTCAGCATACAAAACATAAAAAGAATAAACATTCCAAAATGTGCTTAAAAATTTTCTCTGAGCTTCTATAACTGCTTCTTCATAAAATCTTGATGGAAGCCATGGTGCACTTGCGGTATAGAAATACCATCTTGTAGCATCAGCACCTTCATTATCAAGAACAACCCATGGGCTTAATACATTCCCCTTATGCTTAGACATTTTAAGCCCATTCTTATCAAGTACATGACCTAAAACTACGCAATTTTCAAATGGATTTGTATCGAAAATTGCAGTTGATATAGCAAGTAGTGTATAAAACCATCCTCTTGTCTGATCAACGGCTTCTGATATAAATTGTGCTGGAAAATTAGCTTCAAAAATTTCCTTGTTTTCAAAAGGATAATGATGCTGTGCAAATGGCATAGAACCTGAATCAAACCAGCAATCTATAACATCTGGTACTCTCTTCATTTCTTTACCACAATGAGGGCACTCTAAATATACATTATCTATATATGGCTTATGAAGCTCTATATCTTCTGGTACATTTTTACCTTTAGCTCTTAATTCTTCCTTGCTTCCTATCATTTCTCTATGGCCACATTCACATTCCCAAATTGGAAGTGGAGTTCCCCAATATCTTTCTCTTGAGATTCCCCAGTCTATAACATTTTCAAGGAAATTGCCCATTCTTCCAGTTCTTACATTATCAGGGAACCATTTTATTTTATTGTTATTTTCTAAAAGTTTATCTCTAAGAGAAGACATTTTTATAAACCAAGATTCTCTTGGATAATATAAAAGCGGAGTATCACATCTCCAACAAAATGGATATGAGTGAGTAAAGCCTTCAGATTTATAAAGTATATTTTTTTCTTTTAAATATTCTATTATTTTAGCATCAGCTTTTTTTACAAATAATCCTGCCCAAGGCTCTACTTCAGGTACAAATTTCCCTTCAGAGTCTACTAAATTAATAAGTGGCAAATCATATTTCTTACCCATTAAATTATCATCTTCACCATAAGCAGGTGCTATATGTACTATACCAGTACCGTCTGTTAAAGTAACAAAATCTCCATGAATTACATAAAAAGCTTTTTTATCAACTTTAGCAAACTTGAACATTTGCTCATATTCAAGTCCTAAAAGTTCCTCTCCTTTAAATTTTCTAACTATTTCATATTCACAATCAAGTTTGCCTAAAAGTGCTTCTGCAAGTATTAAATGCTCATCATGATGAATAACTTCTACATAATCATAAGATTTATTTACGGCTAAAGCCACATTACTTGGAAGTGTCCATGGAGTTGTTGTCCAAACAAGTATATACTTATCTTGCCCTTTAACCTTAAATTTAACATACACAGAACTATCTTTAACATCTTTATATCCTTGTGCAACTTCATGAGAAGATAATGCCGTCCCACAACGTGGACAATATGGAACTATTTTATGGCCTTTATATATAAGCCCTTTTTCCCACATTTGTTTAAGTGCCCACCATTCTGATTCTATATAATTATCATGATAGGTTACATAAGGATTTTCCATATCTACCCAGTATCCAACTCTTTCAGTCATTTCTCTCCACTGCTCTACATAGGTAAATACACTGCCTTTACATTTTTTTATAAAATCTTCAACCCCATATTCTTCTATTTGCGGTTTCCCTGAAATTCCAAGTGATTTTTCAACTTCAAGCTCTACTGGAAGTCCATGAGTGTCCCATCCAGCTTTTCTTAAAACTTTATAGCCTTTCATAACTCTATATCTTGGTATAAGGTCTTTCATAACTCTTGTTATAACATGACCTATATGAGGTTTACCATTTGCTGTTGGAGGTCCGTCATAGAATGTAAAATATTCACCATCAGGATTCATATCAAAATTCTTCTTAATTACATCTTTTTCTTTCCAAAGCTTTAATACATCTTTTTCCATATCAACAAAACTCTTTGAAGAATCTACCTTTTTATACATAACCTCGACTCCTTTCACATATTATTTAGATTATTTACATATTTGGCTGAAAAAACTCATATAAAATAAAAAACCTCATCCCAAAAGGACGAAGTTAAACTTACTATACCACCTATGGTTCAAGCACTGACATACTCTATCCTTTAACGCAGGATTACGGATGCACTTACTATTAAGAAAATACATATATATTTATACTAAAGCATTTTCTAAAACATATTTCAGCTCTCAGCTCAGAGGTGATTTTCCTTAAAACTTCCCTGCAGGTTTTCACCTTAAAAGCACAAATCATTATAAGATAAATAATATCAAAAATAAAGTGCTTTACTCCTGCTCTCTGTAAGTTCCGTAATTAAGTACTTTTCCTCTTCAAAGCCTTTATATTATTCGATATTATTTTATTACAGCTTAAGCAAATTGTCAAATTTTTTATTAAATTTTTAAGTTTATTATTATTAATTTGTTATAATCTGCTAATACACCACTATTTTTGTTAATAACTCAACAAAAATAATTAAAAACACTGATTTAAAATGATGCTAATATTATAAAAATTTTAGCACATTTTTATAAACGATTTCTAATTTGATTAAATTTTAGAACAAAATTTATATAAAATAATTTATACTTATAATAATTAATTATTATTTATACAAAATCCAAATTTTTGCCATGGTTTAATATAATCTAATAAAAATATTTCTTCTTTTATAATTTTCCCAACTACATTTGTCTTGCCAGAGTTTTTCATATCATTTAATGCAATTTGAAGTTCTCCAGCATAATGATCATAAAGTGAAGTATCTATTAAAATATCGCCTCTTTTTATATCAGGGGTATTAAATGGTATAAATTTATGTTCTTTGTATTTAACTCTGCTTTGAGTTGAACGAATTAAATATTCAGAGACATCCCCTCTATTAAAATGAAGTTCTTCAAAAATTATTTTTTTCTCAATTTCTGGTATATTATCCACAAGTTCTACATCAAAAGTAAGTTTCTCTTTATTTATACTGCTTAATTTTTTTAATTCTTTTTCTGAAGCAAAAGCATTTGCTATTATTACATCATCAATTAATCCACTTGCAAATAGGTGTTTTACTTGTACACTTAAAGGCATTTTTCTGTGCATTTCCAAAGTACATAATCCTTCTTTTACAGGCCATGGTCCAAAAGTTGCATCATTAGATGATACAAAAGCTGCAGTTCTTATACCATACTGTTTAAACTGTTTTGTACAGTTTATAAAATGCTCGTAGCTTAGTCCTGAATATCTATGAGGATAAAAATTATGACATCCCAAAAGTTTTTCCGTATTAGGCATATAACTCATTATATTTTCTAAATATTTAGTACCACTGCTCATATTTATTTCTATATTTAGTCCGTATTGATTAAAAGTCATAAGTGATTCCTCTAAACCTGTATAACCTATATCTAATCTTATACCATAAACCCCTAAATCATTAAAAAAAGATAGCTCATTATAACTTATGTTTAGTGATTTAAAAACTTTTGGACTTACATCTGCAATTACCTGCATTCCAAGATTGTTAGCCTCAATTATAACATTTTTAAAGTCTTTAACTATTTTTTCTTTATTTCCTTCTACAGATAAAAGACATGTAAAAACTCTTTTAAAGCCATATTTGCTTGCAAGATTTAAATAAGCTATATTGTCCTCCATAGATGCATGTCCTGGATAAACTGAAATTCCTAATTGCCTCATATTATACCTCCTCTTAGTCCATAAAATTTTAAAGTGCAACTTTTTTTTAGCTCAAGTTACAACAATTACATTATTGTAATTATGATTTATACTTCATTCACAAACACTACTATGATCATTCTTTTTCATCGAAAGAATGATCTTATTTGTTAAAATTTTCTTAATTTTAACACTTTAAAGATTTATAATAATTTCTACTATATTTCCAATATCATCTTTAGAAAAATTAATACTTAATTTTTCTTCAATACTACTTAAATCCTTTTCTATATAATTAAATATATCTTGATATCTTGCTAATATAATACTGAGATTTTTGCACTTATCTCTTTCCTCTCTTATTATAAGCTTTTCTATTAAGCATCCAATATGCATAAATAGCCCTTGCATTTTTCCCATATCTATTGGTATATTAAATTTATGTTTTACTTTTAAAATAAGCCTTAATAAAGTATCAGCTATAAAATTATACTCTGGAATATTTAAATAATCCTTATATACAACTTTTATATTTTTTAAAAAAGTTTCATATTTTTTATTATCTTCTAAACTTTCACAAGCAAACTCTTTGAAAAATTTGTCCATAGATATATAATCTATACCCGGTATTTTTAAATCAAAAGCACTTATTATGTATACTATATTTCTTTCTTTTTTTATATTTTCTACAGTAATCTTAAACTCTTCTTTATTTTTTATGCTTAAATTTATAACTTCGTACCTATTTTTTGAAAACTTGCTATATATCATATCTTTAAGCTTTTGTGCTGTTCCTTCTCCTGTAGAACAAACTGTTATAATAACGTCTTTTTTAGTTTTTATATTTTCATCTAAAAAATTTCCTAAAAATCTGCTTTCTAAATCTACTGATCTTACAATTTCATCTAAGCTTGCATTCATAAGAGCTTTTCTTGTTGCTTCAATTACTGTAGCTGTTGTAACCATATCAACGGCTCTTACTTCAATACCTGTATCATTTTTTATAATTTTATCAAAAAATTTAAGAGATCCCATATCTACTAAAAGAATAACACCTTCACCTTGATTAATTTGTTTAACTAAATTTTCAATTTTATTAAGTGCATTTTCAGGTTTCATAGAAAGTGGCATATCAAAGCCTACTGCATGATTAGTATTTAAAAGCTGATTTGTTACTTCTACTATAGATGTTGCAGTACTATTTCCATGCATGGCAACAAGCACAGCTACCTTGCCATTAGGTTCTTTAGTATCAACTGCAAAAAACATAGTTATAAAGCCTATTTCATCTATAGGTACTATAATCCCATATTTTTCTTCAATTTTTTCTGCTAAATTCATAGCAAGTTTAAATTCATCTGGATATTCTTTTCTTATTTCATCAATTCTAGGATTTTCTATAATTCTATTTTCTTTAAGTCTTCCTAAAAATGTATCTATATGAATTAATAATCCTAAAAATGTATTTTTAGTTATTTTTCTATTAAGCTTATATTCAGCTAAATACATAAAATTATTTAAAAAATTGTATAAATCATTATTAACTATCCTTTTTATATCATCTTCTTTTTCATAATCACATATACTCTCTAAATAATTTCCTATAAATTTTTCTACTTCATTGGATACTTTATTCTTTATTTCATCTTCATTTAAGCCTTTATTTTTAAGACTTTCTGTCCTATTTTCTATAAATTCATAAATATTTTTTGATAAATTATATTTATCTTCAATATCTTCCTCTTTTAAGCTATCATTTGCTTTTATAATTAATTTTAAATTTTTTCCTTTTACTTTTTTAGATGCCAAAAGTTCTGCTCTGACTTCATTTGAAAAATCATCAATTTTTACCTTTACTACATCATCTTTAAACATACTCCTTAAAAATGCTTTAGCACTTGCGATTTGTATAAGGCTTTTTAATTCTCCAATATTATTAGGGCAATCATAATTTAATAATGCAATTAATGTTTCTTCTGAAACTTCTATCTTTTTTGATATTCTATTAGATTCTTCTTCAAAAAAACTTTTAATAAGGCTTAGTCTTTCTTCAATTGTTCTCTCCTTTAAACTTGGAAGAGATATTGTAACTGGAATTCTTCTTGTAAAAGTCTTAAGTAATGTTGAATCGATATTTTCAGTTGTTGCACAAATTATCATTACATTTATGCTTATTTCTTTTGTTTCCCCCAATGGAGTATATTTCCCTTCATCTATAAGTCTAAAAAGCATCTCTTGTCCCTCTGGAGGCAGTCTATGGACCTCATCTAAAAATAAAATGCCATCTCTAGCTTTTTCAATTATTCCATTTCTATCTTCATTAGCTCCTGTATAAGTTCCTTTTTTTACTCCTAAAAGATGAGAAACTAAAAGTTGAGGATTATTTGCATAATCTGCACAATTAAAAACAACAAATTTTTTATTATCTTTTATTACATTTACTTCTAATGCATATTTAAACATAGATTTAGCGAAAAAAGATTTCCCAACTCCAGTTTCTCCTACAATTAGAGTATGAAGTCCTCTTGGTGGATATACAATTGCAGCTTTAGCAAGTGATATTTGATGTTTTAAACTTGAATCTTTACCTATAATTGAATCAAAAATAGAAATATCTTCATTAAAAATATTGATATTTTTAGATGAATTTTTATATTTTATAAAATATAAAACAGGCCTTCCTTTGTTTTTATCTATAATTCCTTCTTTATAAAGCTTTGTAAGCTCTCTAGCTACATTGCTTCGTTGCATATTAAGTTTTGAAGCTATTTCTTTAGCACTAAATCCTTTTATAGTTCCTGTTTTATCGAATTCTTTTAAGCACATTTTTTTTAGTGTTTCATAGACTATTTTGTATTTCATAAATAATCCCGCCTTAAAACTCTCTACTTCTTTTTATATTTATCATCAAAATTTAAAATGCCTTTGATTTTATTATTTTCTAATTTTATTCTCGTAGTTTCAAAAAACATTATACACATTACTATAAATATTATATAAATAATATTCATAACTATATTATCTATATTTTTAAATATTAAGGATGGTACAATAATTACTAAAAAAGCACTAAGTCCTATAATCCATCTATTTACATTAAATTTTTTATTTATAAATTTTGTAATAAAAATAGAAGCTAAAAATAGTATAATAAAAAATAATATATATATAATTTTAATAAGCATTAAATTTGCCTCCTATAACAAATTATAAATTACTAAAAAATTTATTTAGAATAAATTAATCCAATCATATCTACCATCTGTTCAATAAGATTTTTTTCAGAAATTGCTGTCATTAGTTGATCTTGAGCATGTACCATAAGAAGTGACATATTTAAATTTTCTCCATTTATTTCTTTTTGAATAAGTTTTGTCTGAGTATTATGAGCTAAATCAAGTTCTTTCTGAGATTTTTTTAAAAGTTCTTTAGCCTTTTTTATTTCATTTTGTTTAGCTGCTTTTAAAGCATCGTAAGCAATACCTCTTGCATCACCACAATGTGATATTATTTCAAAAATTTCTACTTCTTGTTCCATTATATTACCTCCGCTAAAGTAATTTAAAGCTATATTTTAAAATTTAACAATAGCACCTTAATGTTTTATTTATCATAGGTGCTATTGTTTTTAATTAAGTTTTTATCCTCTTTGTTCTTGTTCTTCTTTTATCATTCTTTTTTCATAAATTTTGAAAAATGGATAATATATTAAAGCTACAACTATTATATTTATAATAACTAAAATCCCCGCCTTTAAATCTCCACCTGTTGCAAATATTGCTCCTATTGGAGCCGGCAATGTCCATGGTGCTAAAACATATACCTTTGAAACTAAACCAATAGCTGTTGCTATATAAGCTATTACACCTGCTACAACAGGTCCTAAAATAAATGGTATAGCAAGTATTGGATTCATAACTAACGGGGTACCAAATATTAAAGGTTCATTTATATTAAATATACCAGGAATTATAGAAAATCTTCCAACCCTTTTTAAATACTCTGATTTAGAAAAACACATTAATATCGCCAAGCTTAAAGTAGCACCTGCTCCTCCTATCCATATAAACCATTGAAAAAAAGGTTCTGGAGCAATATTAGGTAATGCCTCACCAGCTGCCACAGCTTTAGTATTGGCTTCAAGCAATACAAGCCATACTGGCCTTACAATAGAACCTATAACAGACATACCATGAATACCTGCTGTCCAAAGTAATGTTATAAATATTACAGGTATTAAAACTCCACCAAGACTGTTGCCCGCCACATTAACTAATGGTTTAAATATATTCATTATTACCTTTTGAATATCAAAATTAAGCCAAACTCTTATAAACCAAATAACTGTAATTATAATCGCAGCTGGAATTAATGCTTCAAAAGATCTAGAAACAGATTCTGGAACCTGTTCTGGCATTTTTATTGTAACATTATGTTTTTTTAAAAATCTTAAGGTTTCTACTGCAAATATCATACAAATAATAGCTACAAACATTCCTGCTCCACCTAGGTTAGCCATAGGTAATACCCATCCTAATGGTGTTCCCCCTTTAACTCCTGCTTTAGTTGCTTCATTTATGAAAGTATCTATATTAACTGGTATAGTAGCTAAAAGAAATGCTGAAAGTGATAAAACTCCACCACTTATTCCATCTAATTTGTAAGATTTAGCTAAACTATATCCCATACCATAGGCTGCATAAACAGACATAAGTCCCATAGTTAATCTATATGGAATCATTAATTTCCAAGCATTAGGTGCAATAGCATCTGCCCATGCTTTTATAGGAGGTTGCGCAATAATTAAAAAGAATGAACCAACAATAATTAATGATAATGTAGAAATAACTCCATCTCTTATTGCTTTTAAATGTCTTTGCTCAGAAAGCTTTGCCATTGGAGGCATTAATTTTTCCTCAATCCATTTTAAAAATTTTTCCATAAAAGAACCCCCTTAAAAATTTTATTTTTTATATTTTTTTATTTGTTCAAGAACTTTTGGTACTCCTATTGGAGTATATCCCATTGGCGCAACAAGTTCTATTGGTACATTAAAAATAGCAGCCTGCTCTTTAAAATTATCCATCCTATGTTTAACTTGTGGAGCAACCAATACTAAGTCATAGTTCTCTTTTTTTAGTTCATCTTCAAATTCACCTGTTCCAACAGCTTTTATGTCTAAATCAATTCCTTTTTTACAAGCTTCTTGTTTTATAGCTTTAACTACTATTGCACTAGACATTCCACCTGAACAAACCATTAATACTTTCAATTTAACTCCTCCTTTTTAATTATGTATAATTATATTTTTATATATTTTTATAAAGCAAATATCATACCAATTTTTTAAAGTCTTATAACTCAAATTTTTTATATTAGTGTATCTTACTGTATATTATTTGATACACTAATTAAATTGCCTTTTGATACACTTTTATTAAAATAAGAATTAATAAAATTTTATTTAAAAATATTTTTTGGCATTTATGAAATCGGCTTTTAGGGTATAATATAAAGTATGTTGTATTTTAATATTAATAAAGGGGTGTTTTTATTATGGAGATAACATGGCTTGGACATTCTTCGTTTTTGATTAAAGATTCGAAAGGAAGAACTCTTTTAACAGATCCTTTTGATGAAAGTGTAGGTTATAAAGTTTTTGAAGGTCATGCAGATGTTGTTACTATAAGCCATCATCATTTTGATCATGATTATATAGAAAAAATAACAGGAAATCCTGCTATTTTAGATAAAGTAGGTTTTTTTAATTTATGTGATATTGATATAAAAGGTATACCATCTTATCACGATAATGTTGAAGGAGCTAAAAGAGGAGAAAATATAATATATGTTTTTAAAATGGATGATTATAGAATTTGTCATCTTGGAGATTTAGGGCATGTACTTTCTGTACATGATGCAGATGCTATTGGTGAAATTGATATTCTTTTTGTACCTGTAGGAGGAAATTTTACCATAGACGGTAAAGAAGCCGCTGCTGTATGTAAGCTTTTAAATCCTCATATAGTTATACCTATGCATTTTAAAACTTCTGCTCTTACTTTCCCTATAGAAGGAATTGAAAATTTTCTTGCTCATATGAAAAATGGGGAAAATATTCATAGTACAACTTTAAAAATCGAAGGAAATCTTGAAGATAGAAATATAGTTAAGATTTTAGATTTTAAAAAATGAATAAATTTTTTATTGCTTTTAATTTATTCATTTTAATATAAAATTAACTATTAAGCCTAACACTTTTTAAAAATAATAAGAAGGAGATTTTCTCCTTCTTATTATTCATGTTCAACATGTGAAAGCGCTGAACTAAATATACTTTTTATATGGTCATCATCTAAAGAATAATATACTACCTTTCCTTCTTTTCTAAATTTAACAAGTCTGGCAGCTTTTAATACTCTAAGCTGATGAGATATAGAAGACTGACTCATTCCTAAAAGTTCTGCAATATCACATACACATAACTCTTTTATTAAAAGTGCGTATATTATTTTTATTCTTGTATAATCACCAAATACTTTAAAAAGTTCTGCAAGTTTTATAAAAGTATCATCTTCCAACATATTTTCTTTAACACAAGCTACACAATCTTTATGTATCTCCGTACAATTACATACTTCTATTTCATTACTTTTCATAGTACACCTCAAAGTGAAAAATATTTTTAAAAATATTATATTACTAATAAGTATTTACTGCAACTATGATGCTTTTCCATTTTTTATAGTAACTTCTATTCTTCTATTTTTCTGCCTGTTTTGTGCATTATCATTCGGTGCTATTGGTTTATGCTCTCCAAACCCCATAATTTCAAACTTTTTTGGATCAAGCCTTTTATCCTCTGGGAGTTCTTGAGTAAAATATCTTACAACACTTATAGCTCTTTCAGTTGAAAGTTCCCAATTATCTTTAAATTTACTATTTGAAATAGGTACATTATCCGTATGACCTTCAATTAATATTGTGTTATTATGTTCTCTTAATATATCGGCAAGTTTTTCTAATGTACTTATAGATTCACTTTTTAATACCGCTTCCCCTGAGTCAAATAAAACTTTATCTTTAAATCTTAAAAGAACTCCTTCTTCAACTTGTTCAACTTGTACATCTTGAGATAAACCTTTTTTATCTATAAGTTCTTTTACTTTTTTATATATATCATTCATCTCTTGCTCTTGCTGAACATCTATTGCATTATAAATATCTAAATTAGACATTGAATCTCCAGCACTGCTTTCAGGATTTATACTCCCTGATTGACCTATAATTCCCATAGAATTAAAAGCTGCAATAACCTGTTTAAATTTTTTATTATCTATAGTTGACATAGAGTAAAGCAAAACAAAAAAGCAAAGAAGTAATGTAACTAAATCGGCGTAAGTATTAAGCCATTCTCCACCGCCTTCATCATCATCATCTATATTAAAATTATCATCTGCCATAACGCTACCTCCTTCCTTTATTATTCTTGTTCTTTGTTATTTTTTGTTTCTATATTTTTAGCAGTTTTATCGTCTAAGAAAGAAAGCATTTTTTCTCTTATAGTATTAGGATTTTCTCCAGCTTGAATGCTTAAAAGTCCCTCAATAATCATTTCTTTTTGATAAATTTCTTCTTCTGTTTTTGCTTTTAATTTTTTTGAAGTAGGTATAAATACTATATTTGCTAAAATAGAACCATAAAAAGTTGTAATAAGAGCAACAGCCATTTGAGGTCCTATAGTAGAAGGATCGTCTAAAGTTTTAAGCATATTTACTAATCCTATTAAAGTACCAATCATACCAAATGCTGGAGCAAGAGCTGCACCTGCATCAAGCATAGCTCTATTACTTTTATGTCTATTTATAATACCTTTGATTTTTAATTCCAAAACATTTTTTATAGTTTCTGGTTCTGCTCCATCTACTATCATCATCATTCCCTTTTGAATAAATGTATCTGATATAGATTGAATAGTATCCTCTAAAGACAATAATCCCTCTTTTCTTGCTTTCATTGACCATTCTACTAAATTATTTATTATTTCTTCATTATCTACTTTTGTTTCCTTAAATAATATTGCAAATAATTTAAAAAAGTTTTTAGCATTTTTGCCTTTAGCAGTTATTAAGAGGGTTCCTATAGTTCCGCCAACAGTTATATATACTGAAGGTAAATCTAAAAAAGTTAATAGTGAGCCACTTGATAATATTCCATAAACTGTAAATCCAACTGCTAAAAGCATTCCTATAATTGAAGTTAAGTCCATAGTTTTCCCCCTTGCATTTTTCAACAATTTTGTATATTCTACATATTATTATCGTAACAGAATATATTTTCTTTAGTATTTGTCGATTTGTAAATAAAAATAGAAACAAGTTCATTTTAACCTTATAAACGAACTTGTTTCTACAGCTTTTACCTGACAGATGAGAGTTATTGCTGTGCTAAATATAACATAAACTTTAAATATATAATTTAGCAAAATAATAATCCAAGAAGGGAATATCTTTTATCTGACCTGTGAGGATTATTATTCTGCTAAAGATATCATCTCAAACTTTAAATATATAATTTAGCAAAATAATAATCCGAGCAAGGAATATCTTTTATCTGACCTGTGAGGATTATTATTTTGCTAAAGATATCATCAAACTTTAAATATATAATTTGGCAAAATAATAATACAAACAGGGAATATCTTTTATCTGTTTGTATTATTATTTTATTATAAACCTACACTATATCTAAAGCTACAACTTCTAAACTCTCAATACTCTCTCTTACATCTATTATTCTTTGATTTGAAGAACCTCTAAATTTAAGCCCTTCTTCTTTTTTATCTTCCTCAAACTTCCCATCTACTAATACATCTATATATTTTAAAAGCTCACTCCAGCCCTTTCTTTTATGTTGATTTTCTAAAATATATTCAAATGTATAACCAGTATAGCACCATATATTTAAGCCCATTTTTTTTACTTCTTTTGCTATATAAGCAAATTTATCTGCTTGTTCGAATGGTTCTCCCCCTGAAAATGTAACACCTTTTAATAAAGGATTTTTTCTTATATCTTCTATTATATCGTCCATATTAATTAATACCCCATCCGTATAAGAATGAGTATGAGGGCTAAAGCAGCCTTTACAATTATGAGGACAGCCTTGGCTAAAAAGCACCCTCCTAAGTCCCGGTCCATTGACTAAACTTTCTTTTAATATAGCTGCTAATCTTATTTTTTTATCTTCCAACACAAACATCCCCTAATTTAAAACATCAGAATATATTTTTTTATGATCATCTTCATGAGATATTCTGTCCGCTCTCTCTGCTACCTTTCCTGCCCCAAATCTTTCATCTAAACTTAAATACCCAGTTACTCTAGATATACCTTGTATATTTAAACTCCCACACTTACATACTTGTTCTCCATTTTTTAAATAATTCCCGCAATCTCTGCAATATCTAATATGAAAATTTATGCCAATATAACTTATATTAGTATTTTTATAAGCATAATTTAATATATCCATAATTACATCATCTGTAGGATAATCATCAAGTTCAATATAACTTATATGCCCTGCATTACAAAGCTTATGATAAGGAGCTTCTATGTCTATTTTATCTTTTATAGATATAGGAAAGTTTACAGGAATATGATAACTATTTGTATAATAATCTTTATCTGTTACTCCTTTTATTTCACCAAATATTTTTTTGTCCTGAACTATAAATTTTCCACTTAATCCTTCTGCAGGAGTTGCATAGCAAGACCAATTAAGCTTAGTTTCCTGTGTAAGCTTGTCTGTATAATTTCTTATATGCGATACTATTTTTAATCCTAATTTTCTTGCATTTTCATCTTCACCATGATGTTTACCAATTAAAGCAATAAGTGTTTCTGCAAGTCCAATAAAACCTATTGACCAAGTGCCCTGTTTTAATATAGGTTCTATAGAATCCTCCAGTGAAAGTCCTTCTGATCCTTTCATAAGTCCTTGACCTGCAACAAAAGGTAAGTCCTTTACCTTAAGCCTTTTAAGAACATCATATCTATGCATTAAAGATTCCCTTGCTAATTCTAATTTGCTATCTAAAAGCGAAAAGAACTTATCTATATCCCCTTTAGCTAATATGCCTAATCTTGGAAGGTTTATTGTTACTGGAGCAATATTCCCTCTACCTTTAACTCCAGGTTCACCATTTACATTTGACATTAAATAGGTTCTGCACCCCATTGTAGCTGGCATATATCCTTTATCGTAATATTCTTTATTAAAATCAGCATCTATGTTCATAAATGTTGGGTTCATACGTTTAGATGCAACCCTGCAAGCTAACTTAAATAAATAATAATATGGATCGTTAGGTTCTCTATTTACTCCTTTTTTAACCCTAAAAATTATGTTAGGGAATATTGGTTGTTCACCTTTACCTAATCCTTTTTCGTATTCTTCAAGAAATGTTTCACAAATTAAAGCAGCATCCTTACTATATGGTATTCCCAAATTTATAGAAGAAAAAGGAACTTGTGAACCTGCTCGTGAATGCATAGTATTAAGATTATAAACTATTCCCTGCATTGCCTGATGTACAGTTTTTATAAGCTTTTTTTCTACTGCTTCTTCAAGCTTTTCTCCTTCTAAACCAAACTGTTTTAATTCCTCTCTTATCTCTTGTCTTGTAGGTTCTACAAACACAGCCATATCATTATCAAAGTCAGGATGGGATTGCCCTCCAAACATATCATTTTGTGTTGACTGCAATAATATACAAGAAAGTTCTGCTGCTGATTCTATTCTCTTTGGTTTATTAATAGTACCATATCCAGTATTAAATCCTCTTTCTAAAACTTCCTTTGTTGGTATATGTAAACAATTAGTAGTTAAATTATATGAATCTAAATCATGGAAATATAAATCTCCATTTTCATGTGCCTTAGCTAAGTGTTTTGGCATCATAGCTAAATTATGCCATTTATTTGATTCACTTGCTATTCTTAAAAGTTTTGAACTAAAATTATTGCCAACATTAGCATTATCTCTATCCGTTTGTATACCAATTTTCTCTATAGCTTTCATTAAGTCAGATTTAATTTCTCTAACTTTATTTCTCTCTTTTCTATAATTGGAATATGTATTTTTTAAAATTTTATGATTACTTTTAGAAAGTACATCTTCTACTATGTTTTGTATTTCTTCTACTGCTATTTCTTCTTTATTTAAATTTTCTATTTCTTTTATAGCTTTTTTAGTAAGCTCTATAATTTCACTTTCTTTTATATTATAAGCAATTTCTTCTGCGGCTCCTTTTATGGCATTAGTTATTTTTATAGAATTAAACTCAACCCTTCTACCATCTCTTTTTACAACATATAGCATTTTAAAACCTCCCAATATACAACATATTGTCATTTGTTTATTATAATTCAGAAATTTTATTATGACAATTTTTTAAAAAACTATTTAATTAAATTACCTTCTTTTAGTATTATTTATCTTCCATTTTTATCATTTTTATAGTAAAAAGACTTGTTGCAAAAAATAAATTTTTATTTGCTATAATAAAAATACAAAATATGGAATATACTAATGAAATATTATATAATTTAAATATGATTGGAGTGATAAAAAATGAAAAAAAAGATAAGCATTTTAATTACAATATGTATATTCATAATATTATTTAATGGATGTGCAAAAAATAATGAAGATAAAAAGTCTGAAACTTCACAAACTTCTTCTAATAATTTAAATAAATCTTATAATGAAAGTACAAATAAATCTTTTGATAATGATGTTAAATTTTATGCTCCCTTTACAGGAGAAGAAGTAGATGAAAAAACTTTTGAAAATATACCTTTTATGGCTATAATTGAAAATTCAAAGGAAGCCAGACCTCAATCAGGTCTTGACAAAGCTGATATTGTTTATGAAACTATGGCAGAAGGAGGTATACCAAGAACCATTGCACTTTTTCAGAAAAATAGTCCTAAAAAAATTGGACCTATAAGAAGTGCAAGAGCTTATTTCCTTGATATATCCCGTGAATATAATCTTCCATTTGCTCATTGTGGGGCAAGTGATGAAGCTGATAATATAATAAAGGAAAATAACCTTATGTCTCTTAATGAATTTTTTTATACAGGTTTTTATTGGAGAGAAAAAGATAGAAAAGCTCCACATAATCTATATACATCAGCAGATAAAATAAGAGATGCCATTGTTTCAAGAAATTATAATAAATCTCCTAATGTTAAACTATCTTTTGATAAAAATTATTGGGATAATACTGCATTTCCTTGTGCAAATAACATATTATTAAATTTAAGTAATTATTATACAACAAATTATACATATAAAAATGGTAAATATTATAAATATATGAGCTCAAAACCTGCTTTAAATAAAGAAGATAACAATCCATTAGCTTTTACTAATATAGTAATTCAAATTACAACAATACAAAAAAAGAAAGAAAATATACTTATGGATATAAATTTAATAGGTGAAGGAACAGGTTATATAATAAGCAATGGAAAATATATAAAAATTAACTGGTATAAAAATAATATAGATTCTCAAACTGTATTAAAAGACGAATATGGAAAAAATGTTCCTTTAAATCCAGGTAATACTTGGTGGAATATAATAGATAAAAATAATATAGTAAAAATAGAATAAAGGATTTTAGCCTCCTTTATTCTATACTAAATTTATTTTAATAATTTCATCATAATAACATAAATCTCTTATAATATCATTTGCCTTGATATGTCTTGGAACAAGAATGGTATAAAGACATGTTTGATGTTCTGTTTCTTCATCTTCTTCTATTTCAAATTCTATATTTTGAACCTTTATATTTCTTCCTTTAAAATATTCTTCTAATTTCTTAACCATTTCTCCTCTATTTTTATATTCAATTTCAAATTTAATAATTTTTGCTTTTTCAAATATCCGTGCTTCAACTCTCTTTAGTGAAACAAGTACTATAAAAACACTTACAGCTGAAAGTATGCTTAAAAAATAATATCCTAATCCAACTGCAAGTCCAATGCAGGCAACTACCCAAATGCTTGCTGCTGTAGTTAATCCTTTTACAGAACCTTTTTCATGTATTATAGTTCCTGCACCTAAGAATCCGACTCCTGTTATAACTTGTGCTCCAAGCCTTCCTATATCAGCTTTTAAAGCATTAGCTAATGTTGGCTGTGCAAGTATCATTTTGGAAGTTTCTTCTATAGCATAAAGCTGTATCATAGATGTAACAGCAGCCCCAATACATACTAATATATGAGTCCTAAAACCTGCTGGCCTATTTTTATATTCTCTTTCATAACCTATAAGACCCCCTACTATTATAGCTAATATAAGTCTTATGATAACTTCATACCAAGTCATTATACAATCCCCCTATTATAATATTATGTTGCTATTTTTAAAAGTAGAAGTGGTCTCAATTATTTTTATATTTAAATCTTTTAAATATTCTATACTTTTTTCAAATTAACTTCAATATCATTTTTATATTTTAATAGACAAAATTCAAAACATTGAAATCAATTTTTTATACAAAATTTCATAAAAATTAGAGATAATAAAAAGTAATATTAAAAACCTAATAACTTTTTATTATCTCTTTTATTATCTCTTTTATTGTTTTTATTATTGATTTTTACATATTTTATTTAGCTTTAATTCTCCATACAACGCTTTTAAAATCTCCTTGTAAATCTGGAATTGGAACACCTATATTCATTAATTCATCTCCACCATAAATTCCATCTTTACCTTCTATTACATAATTTTTATTTGGATCTAATCCTCTTAAAGTTAATCTTCTAACTGGTGCATTTGGCTCAGCAAGAATTTTAAAGTAAGCAGCAAATGCATTTTCTTTATCTTCAGAAACAAATATCCAAGCAGTTTCATTGCCTTCAAATGGACTTTTGAGTCTATACATATCACCAAATTGGATAAATTCTCTTAGTTCTTTATACATAGCTATTTGTTCTTTTACTTCCTTCTTTTCTTCATCTGTAAACTTTGTCAAGTCTAATTCATAGCCAAAATTTCCTGACATAGCTACATCTCCTCTCATTTTAAGAGATGTATTTCTAAATACTTGATGATTAGGTACTGCGGAAACATGTGCTCCTATAGTGCTTACTGGATAGACAATACTTGTACCGTATTGTATTTTCAATCTTTCAACAGCATCTGTATCATCACTTGTCCAAATTTGAGGCATATAGTACAATATTCCTGCATCAAAGCGGCCTCCTCCTCCTGAACACCCTTCAAATAAAACATCTGGGAAACTACTCGTTATAACATCCATAACTTTATAAAGCCCAAGCATATATCTATGTGCTGTTTCTCTTTGCCTCTCTGGAGGTAAAATTGCCGAACCTATTTCAGTCATATTTCTATTCATATCCCATTTTACATAATTTATTGGAACTGTTTTTAAAATTGATGAAACTGCATTTATTATATAATCGCATACATCTTCTCTTGATAAATCTAAAATTAATTGACTTCTAGCCGTTGAACGAGGCCTGTTTGGAACATGTAAACACCAATCTGGATGCTTTCTATAAAGATCACTATCTGGCGAAATCATTTCTGGTTCAAACCACAATCCAAACTGAAGCCCTAAATTATGGACTCTGTTTGCTAAATCTTCTAATCCATTAGGAAGTTTATTTTTATCAACTACCCAATCTCCTAAAGAAGATGTATCATCATTTCTATGTCCAAACCATCCATCATCAAGTACAAAAAGTTCTATACCTAGTTCTTTTGCATCTTTAGCAATATTCTCTATTTTTTCTGCATTAAAGTTAAAATATGTTGCTTCCCAATTATTTACAAGAACTGGCCTTGTCTTATCTCTAAATTTTCCTCTGCAAAGTCTTGTACGATAAAGCTTGTGATATGTTCTAGACATTTCACCTATACCATTACTAGAATAAACCATTACAGCCTCTGGAGTTTGAAAATACTCTCCTTTATTAAGTAGCCAAGAAAAATCGAAAGGATTTATTCCTATTGATAATCTTGTAGTTTTATACATATTAATTTCTGCCTGCGCTAAAAAATTTCCACTGTAAACTAAATTAACTCCATAAATTTCACCATATTCTTCTGTACAATCTTTACTTAAAAGTGCTACAAAAGGATTATGCTCATGACTGCTTGCACCACGTCTGCTATCTATAGCTTGTATTCCAGGTCTTAGAGGTTCTCTTACAATATGTCTTTCTCTTGCCCAAGATCCAAATAAATGCATAAAATCAAAATCATCTCTTGGAAAATCAACACTCATACTTAATCCGCGAAGAAGTTTCAAATTTTCTTTTCCTTCATTTATAAAACGAACACTTCTAGTTATAGCATTAAAATCTTCAAATGCAGTATATAATAATACTACTTTAAGTCCAATTAAATTATCAAACAAAACTATTTCTAAAGTTTCTGCTTCATCTTCATTTTCTACATAAGTAGCTGGCAGCCCTTGAAGTTTTGGTTTCCCTTTAAAAATTCTATGTGATTTATATCTTAAATCTGTTATTGTTGTTCCATTTTCAAGCTGAAATTGATAAGCTGGAGTACGAAAATCTGTATTTCCATAAGCAGGATACTCCTGAGGTAAAGTATCTAATGAAAATGTTTTGTCATTTATATCTGGATTAGCAGAGAAAGATGTCCTTTCTTTAAGCATCATAATATCATTAGGATTAATATTTTTTACTCTTTTACCCCAATATAAATGTGCTAAATATCCATCTTTATAAATTTGCATAGCATAACTTGTATTTCCTGCTTGTAAGTGAAATATTTTATTTTCTTCATTATATGATATACTCATTTTATCATTCCTTTCACAGAATATATTTTTAGCTTTTATTAGTTTATTTTATCAAACTTTTATATAAAACGTATACATTAAAAATCTATGAATTATTATAATATTCTAAAAACATAAATAAAAAGGTAATGAAAAATAGATTATGTATAGCTTTAATGCCAAATTAATTTCTATTTTTCAATAACCCCATATTTATTCCAATATTATCTATGTCTTCTTTTTTAATAATAGGTACATTAATTATAATATTAGTTCCTTCATTTAATTTACTAACAACTTTTATACCATATTTATCCCCAAAAAACAGCTTAATTCTTTTTATTATATTACTAAGACCATAGCCTTTATCAATATCTTTATAAGATGTAATGGTGTTAAACATATCTGCTATATCTTTTTTTATTCCTATTCCGTCATCTGAAACTACAACTTTTACTTTATCATCTTCAGTATAAATGCTTATAACAATAATTCCGCTTTTTTTAGGTTTTATTCCGTGCACCACAGCATTTTCTACTATTGGCTGAAGTAAAAGTTTAAGTGTATAAAATTCATAAATTTCTTCTTCTACCTCAAATATAGCGTCAATTTCTATATTATATACATACCTCATTAAATCAATATATCTTTTAACCATATCTAATTCTTCTTTAAAGCTTGATATAGTTTTACCTCTACTTAATATGCCTTTATAAAAATTAGAAAGATTCTCTGCTATATCTACTATTTCCATTTTCCCTTCTTTTTTAGCTGTATAGCTTACCATAGCAAGAGTATTGTAAAGCAAATGAGGATTAATTTGCTCTTGAAGAAGTTCAAGCTTTACTTTGTTTATCATTATTTCTGACTTATATTCCTCTTCTATTAAATCATTTAATCTTTTAACCATATTATCAAAATGTTTATCTAGTTGTCCAAGCTCATCATTTCCTTCAAGACTTATTCCTGTATTTAAATTATGTTCACCTATCATATTGGCTTTCTTTACAAGAGTTTTTATTCTTTTATTAAATATATTAGATATTATATAAGCAATAAAAATACATAATGTTAAAGCAATTAAAGTTGAAATTGCAGTTATAATAAGCATGGATTGAGTTTTTTTAGTTATTTCATAAAAAGGTACTAAATATAATATTCTCCATCCAGTACTACTGGATTTTAAAGAACCTACTAAAAATTTATTCCCGTTTATAGATGTTGTATTTATACCTTCAGGAAGATTTTTATTTTTTAAGCTTTCAATATAATTAACTTCATTTAATTCTTCATTACCTACTGAAATTATTTTATTATAACTGTCATCTACATAGTAAATCTTATGAAATTTACTTCTAACATTTGAAGTAATTACACCTTTTATTCTATTAACAGGAATATAAACTTTAATAAGTCCTTTAGTTTTGGAATCTTCAAAATGTATAAGTCTTCTACTTAATGAAATATATGAAACGCCATTTATTTTTTCACCAGATTGCCATTTAAAAGCTCTTGTTTCTGATTCAAATTCTTTATACCATTTTTCATTTTTTATTATGCTTAAAGGTTTAGTATCACCTCCAAAAGCATTTATGGTGTTATTATCCAAATATAATTTATATAATATATTACCTCCATAATAATAAGAATTTTTTATTTCAGGATATTTGTTATCATTTTCAATATAGCTGCATAAAAGTTGTATTTTTTTATTTATATCTGCCGCTATACCTATATTAGTAACTTGAGTATCCATTATCTTTTGCAGCTCATCACTCATAAAAACTAAGTTAACTCTATCCATATATATTTCAAAAAAATAATCTAAACTATTATTTAATTGCTCCATGCTTTGCTTAATGTTATTTTTTTCACTTTCTATAAGATACTTTCTTGAAAAATAAGTTGATGTTAACCCTATAAGCAGCGTAGTTAAAACAATTAATATAGAAAATGATATTATTAATTTTTTTCTTATTGTTGTATTATTAATATAATTTATTATTATATTTTTAGCATTTCTTATTTTCATGATTTATACCTTTCTCTATATTCCTTTGGTGTTAAAGATGTATATTTTTTAAATACACTGCAAAAATACGCTGTATTGCTAAAACCTAAAGTTTCTGATATGTTATAAATTTTATTTCGTATATCTAAAAGCATCTCCTTTGCCTTTTCTATCTTTAAATTTGTTATATAATCTGTTATAGTTTCATTAGTTTCCTGCTTAAAAATATAACTTAAATAATTAGGACTATAATGGAGAAAATCTGCAATATTATCAATTGTTATTCCTTTTGTGTAATTTAAATCTATATATTTTTTTATTTCTTCAACAATAATTTTGTATTTACTACTTGCCTTGTTTTTCAAATATTTATTAACAGTAGTAAGAATTTCTAAAATCCAGCTTTTAGCTTCAAAAATAGTTTCAAATTTGGATAATTTATCCCATATTATTTTTTCATCTTTAAATATTATATTTAAATTTTCATTATTTTCATTAAGTACAAATATTACACAAGTTATTACAGAAAAGCAGAGATTTCTAACATATTTTTCTAAATCTTCATTATTATTTTGTTTTATAATATTATCAACAAATTTAATAATATCTTCTTCCTCACCAGAATTAAGCAGAAATTTTATATCCTTTGCCATTTTATTCATATCTATATCTTTACTAAATACGCCGTTTGGAATGTCTTCAGGTTCTAAAACTTTCCCTTTTCCAAGAGTAAATTTATACCTCATTGTATAAATACATTGCTCATATAAATTTTTAATTTCTTTAAGTTTTTCACATATACTGCTTTTAGAAACAGTAACACTTATATCAGATAAATTAAATTCTTCTATAATTTTTGCTGAGAGCATTTCTAAAATTTTACATAAATCATCCTTTTTTTCTTCACTTATTAGATATAAAAAATGAGAGTCATCAAGTCTTATAACAGGAAATTCTCCAAAATCTTTAGAAATTTCTTTGAGTTTTTCATAAACTTTTATTGTGAAAATTTGTTTTTGTTCTATAGTTTTGTTTCCTATAATATTTTCATAATCATCTATTTCTACAAAATTAACACAATAAAAACCTTTTTTTATATTTAATCCTAAGTACTGTACTTTATCCCACAAGTCTTTATAGTCTAATATACTTCCACTAATAATTTCTCTTATTAAGTTATCAGCAAGCTGAGGTTTACTGCTTTCAATTATTTTCTTTAATTCTTCATATTCTTTTTTAAAGTCAGTTTCGTTAGTTATATCATTAATTGCATTTTTTAAAGCTTTTTCAATTTCACTTTTATCAAGAGGTTTTAATATATATCCATAGGTATTTAAAAACAAAGCTTTCCTTGCATACTCAAATTCATCATATAATGAGCAAAATATAATTTTTATATTAGGATATTTTATATTAATATTTTTAGCAAGTTCAAGTCCGTTCATAAAAGGCATTTCAATATCACTTAATATAATATCAACTTTATTTTCTTTTAAAAATTCTAAGGCATTTACTCCATTATCACATTCACCAACAATATTTATATTAAGTCCTTCAATGCTCTGAAGCATTTCTTTAATATTTAATCTATCTATTTCAAAATCATCTACTATTAATAAATTAAACATATATATATTCACCTCTTATTCTTTTGAAACCACTTTTTCATATCTTCTTTTGCCTCATTATATTTGCCTTCTTTAATAAATAAATCATATTGTTCTTTCCAATTTTTCTCAAATTCTAATTCGTTTTTGGAACTCAATATTTTAGCTATACCATTATTTTGAAAATTCCCCCAAAAATATATGGAATTATTAGAAACGTTTATCCCTCCATCACCATAAGCTGCTATACCTTTTGTATCATATCCTCCAATTGCAACTTGTCTATTTGCCATATATTTATCTAATTTAATAGGATAATTTTTTCTGCTGTCAAGAGGATTAAAATCTGAAAACACAGGTGCACATACTGCAGCTTTTGATGTAAAAAAAGTTAATTCTGAAGAATTTCCAGAGGGAGCCCAAAGGCCATAATATTCAGGTCCTTTCTCTCCATCTTTTGTACCATTTATAAGAGAATTTGCAATTTCTTTATTTTTAAATGTTTTTTTACCATCTTTATTTTCCCAAAGTCCTGAACTTTCAGGGCCCCAAGTTAAAATATCTAAACCTTCATCAGAATAAAACCAATCGAAATACTGTGTAAGCCTTTTAATATCTTTAAAATCTTTACTTATAAGAAATCTATAAAATCCAGGCTGTATTATATCATAAAACCCCAAATCAGTATGTTTTTTAGGAAGAGGTATAAATCGTATTTTATACTCAGGATTTATCTTTTCTAATAAATTAGCCGCACTATTTATGTCAGGAATAGTTATACCTGCACAAACTTTACCTGAGGAAATCTTTTGCTGCATTTGCTCTTCACTTTGCAATAAAAAAGATTTATCTAAAAGTCCTTCTCTGTACATATTCCAAAGCATTTTCATATATTCTTTTGCTTCTTTAGTCCCAAGAAAACCAGATACATCACCTTTTGAATCTACTCTCCAATGCCCATAATCAAACATTGCACCCAAATGAAAACTACTCCATCCCATACTTGAAAATGGAATTACATCTTCTTTACCTTCTTTAATATTAAGCTCTTTTACTTTTCTTAAAAAATTCATAAATTTTTCAGGAGTATCTATGGGAGGTTCAATATTATAAGCACTAAGCGGTGGTTTTTTACCTTTATCCATATATTCCTTTGCAATTTCATCAAGAGGAGTAAATTTATAACCTAGCTTTTTGAGTATATCCTCTCTTACCCAAAGAGAATGCATATATGGTAAATTTAAAGGATCATCTTTAAAATTTTTATCAAAAGGAGTAATTTTTATCATAGGTATTTGATACTTTCTATCATTATTCATATATCTATACCACATATCTTGCGGGAAATATTTATTATAATTTTTCATATCTTTTATATATTCTGTAAGATCTTTATATCTTCCGGTTGACACAGCATAATCAGCTGTATCTTGAGCTGCTACAAGAACATCTGGCATATCGTTAGCAGCAATAAACATATTAAGCTTTTCTTTTGCAGATATTTGATTACTAGGCTGAAGCACTTCTTTTACTCTGATTTTAAACTTTTCTTCAATATATTTTGTAACAACATCATTAGGGTTATCTATAGCATTAGTTACTTGCATTGATATACCAAAAAATATTGAATATTCCAAAAATTCTTCTTCTGAATTTGATTTTTTTAAATTTGAAGTATTATTTTTACATGCTGTAAGAGTTATGCATAAAATAGAAAATATTAAAATCATATTTTTATAACTTTTTTTCAACATTTTAAAGCCTCTCTTTTCATATATAATCAAATATTGCTTTTAAATTTATATAAATATTAAAGTATCTTATAATATTTTATCATATCTTTTATATTGTTCTAATATAAACCTTAAAAGCTGTGTTTTAGAAAGTAATTTTATCTAAAGCACAGCTAAGTATTGTTTTATTAATTTTTTGATCCAGTTGTTGCAATACCTTCAATAAATTGTTTCTGAAATATTATAAATATTAAAAGCATAGGCCATATAGCTATCATAGAACCTGCCATAAGCTGAGGGAAATTAGTTGAATATTGACCTTGAAGTGATGCAAGTCCAGAAGATAATGGCATTTTATCTATTGACATATTTACTATTAAAGGCCACATTAAATCTTTCCACGCAAATAATGAAGTAAATATTCCAAGAGCTACTAATCCAGACTTTGTAAGAGGAAGCATTATTTTATAAAATATCTGCCATCTATTACAACCATCTAATATTGCAGCTTCTTCTAATTCATTTGGTATGCCAAGGAAAAATTGTCTAAGCAAAAATGTACCAAATGCACTTACTACTCCAGGGACTATTAATGCTTTAACTGTATTTAACCATCCTAATTTTGAAACTAAAAGATACTGAGGAATTATAAATATTTGTCCGGGAACCATCATTTGAATAAGTACTATCATAAAAAATAAATTTTTACCTGGGAAGTTAATTCTAGCAAAAGCATAGGCAGCCATAGCGCTAAAAAATAATGAACCTGCTATTCTTCCTATAAGCATTAATATAGTATTTATATAAAATTTATGGAAAGGTAATAAATTCCATACATCTTTATAATTACTCCACTTCATACTTTTAGGAAAAATAGTTGGTGGTATTGTAGTTGATTCTGTAAGAGTTTTTAAAGAAGTTAAAATCATCCACAAAAAAGGAAGAAGCATTGCTACAGAACCAATTATAAGTATTATGTGTATAATAAAATTGTTTTTCTTAGACTTTACACTCATTAATTACACCTCCAATTTTTATTGATAATGAACCCATTTCTTTTGGAAATAAAGCTGAATTACTGTAATAACCATAATTATTGCAAGTAAAAATATTACTATAGTTGATCCATATCCTTTATCATTCATAACAAATGAATATTTGTAAAATAGATATACTAAAGATTGAGTTTTTTCTAAAGCTATATTCCCTTTATCAATCATCATAAATATATGATCAAAAACCTGTAGTGAACTTATAACAGTAGTAATCACAACAAAAAACATAGTTGGTGATACTAAAGGAAGTGTAATTGAAAAAAACTGGCGAATTGGGCTTGCACCATCAATTTCTGCTGCTTCATAAAAAGTTCCTGGTATTTCTTGAAGGCCTGCAAGAAGTATAACCATGTTGTAGCCTAAATTACTCCAAATACCAACAATTATAATTGAAATAAGCGCTAATTTAGGATCTGTAAGCCAATTAGGCCCTTTTATTTTAAATATAGAAAGTATATAATTAAAAAGTCCAAATTCACTATTATACATCCATCTCCAAACCATAGCTATGGCTGCTGGAGCTGATACCATAGGTAAAAAATAAATTGTACGGTATATTGATTTCCCTTTAATATGAGAATTTAAAAGTACGGCTATTATTAAAGATAAAATTATTCCTACAGGAACTGCTATTATTGCATATTTAAAAGTATTCATAGTTGCTTGTATCACAACTTTATCATGAAATAATTGTTTATAATTATCTAATCCAACAAATTGATTACTCCCAAAATCTCCAGTTTTATTTAAGCTTAACCAAAAGGTTTGAATTATGGGCCATATATTTAATATTATAAGTCCTATTATTGTAGGGGCAATCATAAGATAAGCCCATCCATAATCTTTTAAATTTTTTTTGCTTAATTTAGGTGTTTTATATATAGGTACTGAAGTATTATTATTAACCTGTGCTTTCATCTTCCCATCCCCTTACATTTTTAGTAAAAAAACTTACTAATATCTTATTTTTTATAATACGATAGCAACCAGCAGATAACTCTACTAATTGCTATCAATTAATCAAACTATTTTTCAGTTGCTAAAAGTTCATCAATCTGCTTTGCAAGTTGATTACATCCATCTTCAACTGTAAGTTCTTTCATCCATACTTTCTTTAATATATCTGTTTCATATTCTTGCCATTTATTTCTTGTTTTTGAATTAGCCATAATTACAGCATAATCTAACATTTCTGGATAAACCTTTAAATTAAATTCTTTTGAAAAATCTATCCAAGGTTGTTCTGTTCCTTTAAATGCTGGTATTGCTGCACCCTTTTCAGCCTGAATTGTATTAGCTTCTTTAGTTCCTAAAAATTCTAAGAACTTCCATACTTGTTCTGGATATTTAGTTTTAGCATAAGCAGCATTTCCAAGTCCATTGTATATAGTAGCCTTTTGTTTTCCATGTGGGATTACAGCTACATCACAATTTTGTCTAACATAATCATTTGCTTTAAATTCACTTACCATCCATGAACCAAATAATCCCATAGCAGCTTTTCCTGACTCAAAGTATTGAGTAAAACTAGTATCTGCAAACTTATCTTGAGTTGGAGATACTTTATACTTTTGGCTTAAATCAACAAGCCATTGTATTGCTTCTTTAGATTCTGGTAAAGAATATCCTGATTTTTTCTTATCTTCTGAAATTATATATCCGCCATTTTGATGAATAAAGTTATAGTATCCTTGTTGTGCATCTGCTGGAGCTAAAAATCCATAAACTCCTTTAGATGAGTCAGTTAATTTTTGAGCTGCTTCTAAAAGCTTATTCCAATCCCAAGTTTCATCTGGATAAGGAATTTTCTTTTCATCAAACATAGTTTTGTTATACCAAAGAGCTATTGTATCGTAGTCCTTTGGAATAGCATAATTTTTTCCATCTAATGTATATAAATCTACAAGTCCTTTGGGGAAATTATCCATATTAATATCTTTACTATTTTTGATTTTGTCGCTTAAATCTAATAATTGATTTCCTGAGGCATATTTTACAAAATTATTTGAATGCATCCAAAATACATCTGGCATAGCTCCGCCTGATGCAGCAGCATCTAGTTTTGTCCAATACTGATCCCAAGGTGTTACTTCTACTTTAACTTTTATATTTGGATTTTTAGCTTCAAAAGCATCAGCTATAGCTCTCATTCCTGGTTCCTGATTCTTGTCCCAAATTGCATAAGTAATAGTTACAGTGCCTGATGAAGAACTATTATTGGATTTATTGCTGTCTGCATTTTTAGAACTGCATCCTGTGAATGTAGTAATTCCTGCTGTTAAAGTTAATGCAATAGCAACTAATTTCTTCAAATTTTTTTTCATCCTTAAATCCCCCTTGTTTATTATATTTTGTTTACGATTACATTTTATCAACAAATTATGTATAGGTATACAATGAAATCCTATGAAAAATTATAATATTCTATAAAGATTATAATTTTTTATGGTATAATTTTCTAATGAGATGTTTATAATTTAATAAAGTTAGGAGTGATAAAAATGGAACATAAAATAAGAACAACAAAATCTCAAGAATTCGTAGATATCACAAATATTGTAAAAAACGAAGTAATAAAAAGCAATGTAAAAGATGGAATTGCTGTAATATTCATTCCTCATACAACAGCTGCCGTAACAATAAATGAAAATACAGATCCTAATGTAGTATTTGATATATTATCAGATTTAAGTGAAGTATTCCCTAAAAAAAGTAGTCATAAACATTTTGAAGGGAATTCTCATGCACATATAAAAGCTTCTTTATTAGGAGCTTCAGAAAGCATAATAATTGAAAACGGAAGTTTAAAACTTGGAACTTGGCAGGGAATTTACTTCTGTGAATTTGATGGTCCCCGCAATAGAAAAATTTATATAAAAATTATAGAAAATAATAAAAATTAATATAATATAAATTTACAAATTAATATTTTGGATATTTTATGGAAATTAAAGAATGATTAAGGATATTAAAGAAAATTAAAGATTATCTGATAAGTATTTAATATTACTATTCTTTTGATATTTTAAATTATATTAAAAATAGTATATAATTAAATAAAAGAATAAAAATTAAGGTTGAGATTTTGAGAACCTTAGGTACGCTGTGAAGTGGTCCTAGGGTTCTTTTTGTCTTTTTACACTAATTAAGTTGGGGTGAATAATATGTATGATGTTGTCATTATAGGTGCAGGTGTAATAGGCTGCTCAATAGCAAGAGAACTTTCAAAGTTTAATCTAAAAACATTAGTTATTGAAAAAGAAGAAGATGTGTGTTCTGGCACAAGTAAAGCAAATAGTGCTATCATTCATGCTGGATTTGATGCAATTCCAGAAACACTTAAAGGTAAGCTTAATGCCAAAGCCAATCTTATGTTTGATAAACTAGCTGAAGAATTAGATTTTCCTTTTAAAAGAAACGGATCCCTTGTACTTTGTTTTGATGAAAAAGATATGTATAAACTTTATGAACTTAAAGAACGAGGAGAAAAAAACGGTGTACCAAATCTAAAAATCATTACTGGAAACGAAGCTAGAAAAATGGAGCCTAATATAACAGATAAAGTTGTTGCAGCACTTTATGCCCCTACAGGAGGAATAGTTTGTCCTTTTAATTTAACTATTGCTATGGCAGAAAATGCTAATATGAATGGAGTAGAATTTAAATTTAATTCAGAGGTATTAACTATAAATAAGATAAATGATGAATTTGAAATTAAAACTAAACATGAAGTTATAAAAAGCAAAATTATTATAAATGCTGCAGGAGTTTATGCTGATAAAATAAATAATATGATAAGCAAAAATAAATTTACTATAATTCCAAGAAAAGGAGAATATAATTTATTTGATAAATATGTTGGAAATTTAACCAATAGAACATTATTTCAGCTTCCAACAAATCTTGGGAAAGGAGTTTTAGTAACCCCTACCGTTGATGGTAATCTGCTTATAGGCCCTAATGCTGTAGATATAGATGATAAAGAAGATTTAAGCACTACTAAAGAAGGCTTAGATGAAATAGTAAAAAAGGCTTCTTTAAGTATAAAACAAATTCCTTTAGGAAGTATAATAACTTCCTTTAGCGGATTAAGAGCAAGAAGCGATAATGATGATTTTATAATTGGCGAATCTTTAGATGTACCAAATTTTATAAATGCTGCAGGTATTGAATCTCCTGGGTTAACATGTTCTCCGTTAATTGGACAAATAGTAGCTCAATTAGCAGCTGATAAACTTAAAGCAACTGTAAATAAAAATTTTAATCCAAAACGAAAAGGAATAATTAGATTTAATGAATTATCTCTTGAAGATAAAAAGAAAATTATAAAGGAAAGGCCTGAATATGGAAGAATAGTTTGCAGATGTGAATATGTTACTGAAGGTGAAATACTAGACTCCATAAAAAGACCTTTAGGAGCTAAAAGCCTTGATGGAGTTAAAAGAAGAACTAGAGCTGGTGCTGGAAGATGTCAATCAGGTTTTTGTATATCAAGAATTGTAGAACTTTTGCAAACAGAGCTTAATATTCCTATCACTGATATTACTAAATTTGGCAGAAATTCTAATATATTAATAGGAATAAATAAAGAAAATATTTAGCTGACTATAAAAGATATTATACGAGGAGGAACGGCTATGAATTATGACTTAGTAATTGTAGGTGGAGGGCCTGCAGGCCTTGGAGCAGCAATAGCTGCAAAAGAAAACGGTATTGAAAGTATTCTTATTATAGATAGAGAAGCCGAACTTGGAGGAATACTTAATCAATGTATTCATAATGGTTTTGGACTTCATACATTTAAAGAAGAGCTTACAGGTCCTGAGTATGCTCAAAGGTTTATTGATAAAGTTAAAAATTTATCTATAGATTATAAATTAGATACAATGGTGTTTGATATATCACAAGATAAAACAGTATATGCAATTAATCCCTTTGAAGGTCTATTAGAAATAAAAGCAAAATCAATAATTCTTGCTATGGGATGTAGAGAAAGACCTCGTGGGGCTTTGACTATACCTGGTACAAGATGTTCTGGAATTATGACAGCAGGTTCAGCGCAAAAATTTGTAAATATAAAAGGTTATATGCCAGGAAAAGAAGTAGTAATATTAGGTTCTGGAGATATAGGACTTATTATGGCAAGAAGAATGAGTCTTGAAGGAGCCCATGTTAAAGCTGTACTTGAACTTCTGCCATATTCTAGCGGACTAAAGAGAAATATAGTTCAATGTCTTGACGATTATAATATACCTTTAAAACTTAGCCATACAATAGTTAAAATACATGGAAAAGATAGACTTTCTGGAGTAACAATAGCAAAGGTAGATGATAAAAGAAAACCTATAAAAGAAACTGAAGAATATATTCCTTGTGATACTTTACTTCTTTCTGTTGGACTTCTTCCAGAAAATGAGCTTTCAAGAAAAGTTAAAGTAGATTTATCTCCAGTTACAGGTGGAGCTATAGTAGATAATTTTCTTCAAACAAATATTGAAGGTATATTTGCCTGTGGAAATGTATTACATGTACATGATTTGGTTGATAATGTTACTTTAGAAAGTTATAATGCAGGAACAAATGCCAGTTTGTATATAAAAGGATTGCTTAAAAATGATAAAAAAATACCTTTAAATGCAATAGATGGAGTTAGATATACTGTTCCTCAATTTATATCTCCAAATGCAATAGAAAATAATATTACTGTAAGATTTAGAGTCAGTGATGTATTTAAGAACTCTTCTGTAGCTGTTTATTTTGATGAAATTAAAGTAATTAATAAAAAGAAAAAAATATTTACTCCTGGAGAAATGGAAGAAATAAAACTTACAAAAGATATGTTCTTAAAATATCCTAATGTTAAAACTATCACTTTTAAAATAGAAAATACTATTAAAAACTGATTTTATATGCACTTTATTTAGAACTGAAAGGAGTAGTTTGTATGGAAAAAAGAGATTTAATATGCATTGGGTGTCCTATGGGCTGCAATTTACTTGTTGAAATTTACGACAATAATAATATAAAAGTAACAGGAAATTCATGTAAAATAGGAGAAAATTATGCTATAAAGGAATGTACAAATCCAAGAAGAATTGTTACTACTACAGTCAAAGTAAATGGAGGAGTTTATCCTACAGTTTCTGTAAAAACAGAAACTGATATTCCAAAAGATAAAATTTTTGAATGTATAAAATTGCTTAAAGATATTACTGTAAATGCCCCTATCCGTATTGGAGATATTATATTTAAAAATATTTTAAATACAAACGTTAATGTTATAGCCACAAAGAATGTTGATAAATTAAATTGTTAAAATTTATTTTTAATAAAAATAGTTGTAAGTAAAAATTTGTTATCATAAAATATATAAAGAGGATTAAGGAGGTGATGCTAATTTTGCAAAATTTTAGAGAAATGCTAGAAGATAATCCTGTAATAGGTGCTATAAGATGCGATAAAGATTTAAATTTAATATGCAAAAGTAATGCAAAAATAGTTTTTGTACTTTACGGAAACATTTTAGATATAAAAAATATATGCAATACTTTAAATGAAAATAATAAAATTATATTTATTCATCTTGATATGCTTGAAGGACTTAAATCTGATCAAAAAGCTGTAGAGTTTATAAAAGAAAGTATTAATCCTTATGGAATTATATCTACTAAAGGTATAATATTAAAACACGCTTCACAGTTAGGAATGGCAACTATTCAAAGGATATTTATGCTCGACTCACTTTCCTTTGAAACAAGCATCAAAAATATTCATATGTTTTCCCCAGATGCTGTAGAAGTACTTCCTGGTGTAGCTAACAAGGCTATATCTTCTTTACAAAAGAAAATTACTCAGCCTATAATAGCAGGAGGTCTTATAAAAAATAAAAAAGATGCTATAGAAGCACTTAGTTCAGGTGCCGTAGCTGTATCAACATCTTCTTTAGAACTTTGGGAAATTAAATAGCATGGAGGTTTTTTAATTATGTGCAAATATGTAATGGCATTAGATCAAGGAACAACTAGTTCAAGATGTATTATTTTTAATGAAAAAGGATTAATTGAAAGTGTAGCTCAAAAAGAATTTACCCAAATTTATCCAAAAGCTGGATGGGTTGAACATGATCCAATGGAAATTTGGTCAACCCAAGTCAGCGTTGCCGTTGAAGCTATGCAAAAGCTTAAAGTTTCATCTTCTGATATAGCTGCCATAGGTATAACAAATCAAAGAGAAACCACAGTTGTTTGGAATAAACATACTGGAATACCTATTTATAATGCCATAGTTTGGCAGTGCAGAAGAACTTCTGACTTTTGTGATGAACTTAAATCTGAAGGATTTGATAAAATTATTAAAGAAAAAACCGGCCTTATAGTTGATGCATATTTTTCTGCAACAAAAATTAAATGGATACTTGATAACGTACCTGGAGCAAGAGAAGAAGCAGAAAAGGGCAACTTATTATTTGGGAATATAGATACATGGCTTATATGGAACTTCACTAAAGGCAAAGTTCATGTAACCGATTACTCAAATGCATCTAGAACTATGATGTTTAATATTCATACATTGCAATGGGATAAAGAAATACTTGACAGATTAAATATACCTTATTCAATGCTTCCAGAAGCTAAACCATCAAGCTGTATATATGGATATACAGATCAATCTCTTTTAGGTGGAAAAATCCCTATAGCTGGAGCTGCAGGAGATCAGCAAGCTGCTTTATTTGGACAAACATGCTATAAAGCAGGAACAGCTAAAAATACTTATGGGACAGGATGTTTCTTACTTATGAATACTGGAGAGAAAGCCGTTAATTCAAAAAACGGACTTTTAACTACTATAGCTTGGGGTGCTGATGGAAAAGTCGAATACGCTCTTGAAGGAAGTATATTTATAGCTGGTGCTGCTGTTCAATGGTTAAGAGACGAACTAAAAATGATAGATAAGGCTTCTGATTCAGAAGAATTTGCATCTTCTGTTGAAGATACTAATGGAGTCTATGTTGTTCCCGCTTTTGTAGGACTTGGTGCCCCATATTGGGATCAATATGCTCGAGGTACTATAGTAGGCCTTACAAGAGGTGCTAAAAAAGAACATTTAATAAGAGCAACTCTTGAATCATTAGCTTATCAAACATATGATGTATTAAAAGCTATGGAAGAAGATTCTGGAATTAAACTTGAAGCTTTAAAAGTTGATGGCGGAGCCTGTGCTAATAATTTCTTAATGCAGTTTCAATCAGATATATTAGGTGTTCAAGTTGATAGACCTGAAGTTATAGAAACCACTGCATTAGGTGCAGCATACTTAGCAGGGCTTGCTGTAGGGTATTGGAAAGATAAAAATGAAATATCTAAAAATTGGGCAATTTCAAGAAGCTTTAATCCTAATATTGATATTGATAAAAAGAATGAATTGTTAAAAGGCTGGCATGAAGCTGTTAATAGATCATTGGGCTGGGCTAAATAAATTTTTAGTAAAATTTTAAAAATTAATCTGGGGGTAATTTTAAATGTCTCATTTTATTGCTGAATTATTAGGTACTATGATTCTTATAATCCTTGGTAACGGTGTTGTTGCTGCAGTATGTTTAAACAAAACTAAAGCACAAGGAGGAGGATGGCTTTTAATTACTATTGCCTGGGGCATTGCAGTAGCCATTCCAGCCTGGATATTTGGAGGAATAAGCGGAGCTCACTTTAATCCTGCCCTTACTATAGCACTTGCATCTATAGGAAAATTTCCTTGGGAAGAAGTCCCATTATATATAATTGCACAACTTTTAGGGGCATTTTTAGGAGCAGTAATTGTTTGGATTCAATATTTGCCCCACTGGGCTGAAACAGAAGATAAATCTATAAAACTTGGAGTATTCTGTACAGCACCAGCTATAAAAAATACAGGTGCAAATTTTATATCAGAATTTATAGCTACTTTTATACTTGTATTTGGAATATTAGGTCTTGGAACAGTTAATATGGCTCCTGGACTTGGAACTTTAGGAGTTGGACTTTTAATATTGGTTATTGGTACATCTCTTGGAGCAACTACAGGTTATGCTATTAATCCTGCAAGAGATTTAGGTCCACGTATAGCTCATGCAATACTTCCTATAGCTGGTAAAGGAGACTCTGATTGGGGTTATTCATGGATTCCGGTTGTAGCTCCAATATTAGGGGGAATAAGTGCTGCTTTACTATTTAATGTAGTATTTTAATTAGTATTTTATTTGAAATGTTAATTAAATAATAATTAAATATACCCTTTGCCAAATACATTAATAAAAATATTATATTAAATTTAAAAGATGATTTCTGTATTAAACAGAGCTCATCTTTTTTTAATTTAATCGCTGTTCTTCTATATTAATTTATATGATTATCCCATAAAATCATTTTTTCTCAAAATTGATCACTGTATGTGGAAGTAAATCAATAATAAACATACTGCTCATTATATAGTGGAATTTATTTTCAGATTATTAAATTTTAATAATTTATATAATTTAAACAAGTAAAAAAATATATTTAATATTTTAATCAGCTAATTAGTAATTTATATTTTTTATAAATTTAAAAATTATTTGATTTTATGTTTTTATTTTACTGAATAATATAATTTAATTGTTCAAAGAATATAATCATAAAATAAAAAAACAGGAGTTGATAATATGAGTACTGGAAAAAGCTCAAAAGGAATTGTAGGTAAAATTCCTATGGCACATAAACGTAAAGGACCTGTTGGTGAAGGAATAGATTTTACTAAATATAATTTAACTAATGGCCATGACATAGATAAAACTATAAAAAACAGGAAGGAAGATTAGTTAATGCACGCTGTTGTTATAGATATATATACTTCAGAAGCTTATATAGCTTTAGAAGATGGTACTAATGCCTGTATAGGTTTATCTCATGTGCCTTATAATATTAAACCTGGAAGTAAAATAAATGTATCAATAAATACTATTAATATGTCAAATCATAAAATGCCAAATATATTATTTTAATTTTAGGTTGTAATTTTTTTTAAATTTTAATATAATAATTATAAATTAAATATTTGTGCTAGGGGTGCCTATTGGCTGAGAAATGAATTATTTCATTAACCCTTATACCTGATCTGGATAATACCAGCGTAGGAAAGCGATTTTGAGAAGATTAAAACCGTATTCCAATGCTAGGAATGCGGTTTTTTTACCTCTTAGCACAATTAAGATGGAGGGATTTTATGTTAAACAATATTTTATTATCAGTTTTTTTTAAAGGCTTTACCTTAAATTTTAAAGGTATAGATCTAAAAAGTATTAAAGAAGGCTTTGCAGATGCTCCAAAACATCCATTAGCTATTTTTTCTTTGATTGCTATTGTACTTTTAGGTTTCCTTTTTATTAAATTAAGAAAAGTTAAACTTAATACAAAAATTATTACTCATATAGGTGTGGCCCTTGCTTTAGGTACAGTTTTAAAAATGATTAAATTTTATCAAATGCCAAATGGAGGAAGCGTTTCTCTAGGAAGTATGGTGCCTATTTTTTTAATTGCATTATTTTATGGTCCTGAAATTGGTATTTTAACAGGTTTACTTTTTGGCATATTAGACTTTTTACTTGGTCCATATATAATGCACCCTATTCAGGTACTTTTTGATTATCCTTTAGCTTTTTCTGCTCTTGGAATTGCAGGATATTTTAAAGATAAAAATAAAATTCAAACTATTTTAGGGGTTATTTTAGCATTATTTATTAGATTTTTGTTTCACTTTATATCTGGTATTATCTTTTATGGAAGCTATGCTGAACCTGGACAATCTGCTGCAGCTTACTCTTTTTGGTACAACCTAAGTTATATAGGTCCTGAAGGTATTCTATGTATAATAGTATTAGCATTTTTACCTATTAAGCAAATATATAAAATATTAGAAAAAACAAGTTTATCTAATTAAACATATTAAATTAAACATATTTATTGAAGCAAACTGGCCGCAATAGCATGAGGCTTTCTTATCAATAACATAATAAAATTTATAAAAAAACTAGTCATTATGCTTTAAAATTAAGTTAATGGCTAGTTTTTTATTTTATTAAGTTATATAACTTTTTAAATAAATAATAATTAAGAAATTGAAATTGCATTTACAGGACAGGATTGTTCAGCTTCTTGTGCAGCCTCAACTGCATCTTCTGGTATTTCACCTGTAATAGCTCCAGCTTTACCATCATCCTCCATTTTAAATACATCTGGGCATAATGATGGACAAAGTTCACAAGATATACAACTTTCTTTATCTACATAAGCTCTCATAGTAAACCTCCTTAAACTTCCTTTGCATTATGAGTTATATATTTCAGTTTTATTTTTCCCTAAACAAAACTAATTATTACAAAACTTTATGACGCTAATTTAGCATATTTTCATTTTAATTTTTAAATAATACTGAAAATTTGTTTTTAACTAAGTTTCATAAAATTTGTAAGTATATCATCATATTCTAAAGTTCTATTTATAAAATCCTCTACTTCTCCAGACTCCATTTTTTCTGCTAAATCTAAATTTATAGGAAGTTCTGCAATTAAAGGTATACCAAGTTCTTTAGCTTGTTCTGAAGCAGATTTTTTACTAAATACTTGAAGTTTTTCACCACAATTATTACATTTTATATAAGACATATTTTCAACTACCCCATAAACTTTAATATTAAGTTTTTCTGCCATAATTACTACTTTCTTAACTATCATAGTTACCATGTCCTGAGGAGTAGCTGTTATAATTACGCCATTTAAAGGAATATTTTGCATTACAGTTAAAGCTAAATCTCCTGTGCCTGGAGGCATATCTATTAAAAGATAATCAAGATCTCCCCACTGTGTATCTCTATACATTTGAGTTAATGCTCCAGTTAAAACAGGTCCTCTCCAAATAACAGGCTGTTCTTCATCTTCTGTAAGTAAGTTTAATGATATTACTTTAATACCTGTATTAGTTTCTACTGGTACAAATATAGGTTCTTCTTCAGTTCTGCCTGAAAGAATTCTTGCTCTTTTTTTGTTTATTCCAAAAAATCTTGGCATAGAAGGACCTGTAATATCTCCATCTAAAACTCCAACCTTATATCCAAGATTTCTAAGTTTTGCAGCTAATATACCAGTTACAGTAGATTTTCCTACTCCACCTTTACCGCTCATAACTCCTATTATATTTTTTATATTTCCATAATTAGGTACAATCATTGAACAAGATTTTTCATTATTTTCGCACTTTCCTTTGCTTGCACAGCTATCACATTTGCTCATAACTTTCCTCCTTGTTTTTTAATCAAATTAATATTTTATTAATTATCATATTTTATTTTCCTAAAGTATTATAACACAACATATTAAATAATTTTGTGATTTAAAACAAATTTTATTCATATCTTAGTGCATCTATAGGATCTAAATTAGCAGCTTTTCTTGCCGGATATATTCCAAAGAAAATACCAACTGCTGAAGAAAATACAATTGCTCCTATTATAACACCTATGGAAAGTGATGGAGTTATATTAGCAAATTTACCAATTATATAGGCTCCTGTTATGCCAGATATCATCCCAATTATTCCACCTATTACTGATATTATTACTGATTCAGTTAAAAACTGTAAAAGTATTGCATTCGTTGTAGCTCCTATAGCCTTTCTTATTCCTATTTCTCTTGTTCTTTCTGTTACAGATACAAGCATTATATTCATAACTCCTATACCTCCTACTAAAAGAGATATAGCTGCAACAGCTCCTATAAAAGCTGTAAAAATTCCTAAAACTTTATTTACCTGGTCTAATTGTTTAAGAGCATTTTCAACTTTATATTTATCCTGTCCTCTATTATTATGTCTGCTTTCTAATACATTTTTTACTCCATTTCCTGCTGCATCACCGCTATCTTTGTTTATTGCCATAAATGTAAGTTTATCAATTAAAAATTCATCAGGATATATATTTCCTACAAAAGTTATTGGAGCATATATAAGAGAAGGCATTTGACTTGTATCAAAAGAAAATCCTCCCATATCCAGTTTATATACACCTATAATAGTAGCTTTTGAAGGAGATATTTTATTACCTATTTTTATGCTTTTTCCAACAACATCAGTATAACCAAAAAGTTCTCTTGCTGAATATTCATCTATAACTATAACTGCTCTTCCTTCTTCATATTCTCTTTCATTAAAAGGTCTGCCATATATTATTTCAACATTTTGTATTGGAAAAAAATCTGTATTTGCCCCTGTTATATTCGCCCTTTTAGTCTTTTTTTCTGATATTGATACACCCATTTTTGATACTACTGGACTTATATATTTAATTGTGTCTACTTTTTCTTTAATCTGTTCTACATCTTTATATGTAATATAGTCGCTTCTTTCAGCTTTAGTAGTATCAACAGAAACATTTATTGTAGAAGATCCTATTTTTTCAAATTCTCCTGTTATTGTATTTTGACCGCCCTGTCCTAAAGATACTATAGTTATAACAGAACTTATTCCTATTATTATACCAAGCATAGTAAGGAAGGAGCGCATTTTATTAGATATTATACTTTCTATTGCCATTTTAAAATTTTCTAATAAGTTTGATAAAGTATTCAAATGCAAAACCTCCTTACAAAATTATCCTATCTTTAACTTCATAATCATCAACAATTTCACCATCTCTAAATCTTACAATTCTCTTTGTATGTTGAGCTATATCTGGTTCATGTGTAACCATTATAATAGTTGCTCCTTCATTGTTTAAATCTTGAAATATCTTCATTATTTCAACTGAAGATTTTGTATCTAAATTACCAGTAGGTTCATCTGCCATTATTACAGCAGGGCTATTTACAATAGCTCTTGCAATAGCTACCCTTTGCTTTTGTCCTCCAGATATTTCATTAGGTTTATGTTTTATTCTATCGCTAAGTCCAACTTTATCAAGAGCTAAAAGAGCTTTTTCTCTTCTTTCTTTTTTGGGTACTCCTGCATAAACCATAGGAAGTTCTACATTTTCAAGTATAGTCATTCTAGGTAGTAAATTAAATGCTTGAAACACAAATCCTATTTCTTTATTTCTTATATAAGCTAATTCTTTATCTGTTAAATTAGATACATTTTGCCCATTTAAAATATAAGTACCGCTATCCATTCTATCAAGGCATCCTAAAATATTCATCATTGTAGATTTACCTGAGCCTGAAGGCCCCATTATAGATGTAAATTCTCCTTTTTCAATTTTAAGATTAATACCTTTTAAGGCAGTAAAATTTATTTCACCTGTTACATATCGTTTAACTACATCTTTTATTTCTAACATTATTTATCATCTCCTGAAGATTCCTTAACAAGAGTTCCATTTTTTATTGTTTCAGAAGGATTTAATATTACCTTTTCGCCTTTATTTAGTCCTTCTAAAACTTGAACTTCCATATCAGATTGAAGTCCTAATTTAACTTCCTTTTCTACAGCTTTATCTCCTTCTATAACATATACAAAAGTTTTATCTTCTTTAGTTGTTTTAATGCTTTCTGCAGGAATTTTAAGAGCATTATCTACTTGACCTAAGAGTATATCTACATCTACATCAAAATCTATTTTTAATTCCTGAGCTTTATCTAAAATATCTATATCTACCCCAAGAGAAGTATCTGTACCTGTTGCAGAAACTGTTTTCTTAGCAGTTGGATCTATAAAAGAAACTTTGCCTTTATATTCTTTATCTCCACTTTTTATTATAGCTTCCTGTCCCTCTTTAATTTTTCCAGCATCATATTTACCAACATACATTACGGCTTTTAAATTTTCTACATCTTGGATAGTTATTGCAGGCTGAGCACTTGCAATAGAAGAAGTTCCTTCTGTAATATTTAAAGAAGTTACTACTCCATCTATATCTGATATTATCTTATCTTGAACTTTTGAAAGATTTTGCTTTGCACTATCTAATGCAACTTTAGCAAGTTCTATAGAATTATCTGCCTGTTTAAATTGTTCATCTGATATAGGTTTTAATGAATCTTTAGTTGCTTTTAACTGTGCCTTTGAAGATTCAACATTTTGTTTTATAACAATAGGATTTTGTGGATTTTTACTATCCAAAAGCAATGCCTTATCTTGAGGACTTCCACTTTCTTGTATGTTTTTTATCTGCTTATCTAATTCAGCTATCTTATTATCTAAATCAGCTATTTGTTTATTTAAATCAGCTATCTTATTTTTAATATCATTATTATTATTTGTTAATATTTTTTTAGACAATACAGCATTGTCGTATTGAATTTGTGCTTGTTTAACAGCAGAATTTAAGTCTTGAGTTTCATATTCTACGAGGACTTGTCCTTTAGTAACTTTATCCCCTAATTTAACGTTTACTTTTTTTACTTTTCCTTGAAGTGGGTAATAATCTTTACTATTTTTTGATTTTATAGTAGCAGTAGTTGAAAGATAGGATTTTATTTCTCCCTGTTCTACAACACTCGTTTTAACACTTACAAAATTTTGTTCGTTCTTTTTAGATAAATTTAAATATAATATCCCTCCTACAATAAATATTATCACAATCGAAATTGTAATCTTTTTCTTCATAAAAATATTCCTCCATATTGTTTATTTAAAAAGTTAATTTGTTTTAATTATTTTATTTTACAAATTAAATATTTATTTTTCTATAAAAATTTTTAAATTTAATATTTATTTAATAAATTATACATAATTAAAAAAGGCGTTTTCAGTAAATTTAACTTGAAATACGCCTTTTTAATATTAGAAAGTATTGGGCTTATTTTCAGAAGTATATACTTTTGTATTCCATCTTCCATCATTATGTTCATCTGCTACTTGGATATAATATTTTTCTTCCTTCTGCTCTTTTTTATCCCAAAATGTAATTTCACACTTATATAGATTTGTTTTATATCCTACTGTTTTTACACTCATTATAATATCGTATTCTTTAGAAGTTTCTCCCGATTTAGGAGAGCTCATAAGTTCAACATTATCTGTTTTAGCTTCTAAATCATTTTTAAATTTTTCTAAATCCATTGAAAGTATAAATTTTGCAGCTTCTACATCACTATATATATTTATACCAATTGACTTACCTTGTGCTTTTTCATTAGAAAATTTAATAACCTGATCTAGAATAGTTCCATAATAAATTTTATTAAATTCTCTAGGCTTTCTAATATTCCAAAAATTTTTAATTATATCATTATCAATTCTTTTAGATACACTATAAATTTTATCCTCACTATAAAGATTCCCTGTATCTTTTTTATCTATACCTGCTATATAATTAAATTTATATACTTTATTTCTTCCTTCTTCCATTTGAAATACATAATCAGGCTCTAAAGCAGATTTGTTTTCTACTGGTTTAGCTTGTGATAGTATATCATAAAGCTCTAAAATAGCCTTTGGGTCTGTAACAACAAACCTAAATCCAGGATCTCTTGTATTTTGAATTATTATTTTTTTAATTTTACCTTGTTTTATATATTCAAAATCATTATTTTTCATACCTAATTTAACTTTAATATTATCAACCTTATCACATCCATAAAACATTGTAGTTAAAAAAATTACTAAAATTAAACTAAGTATTTTTTTTATCTTAATCAAGTTTATTTCTCTCCTTGTTTTTATATATCGTTTTTATTAAAAAACTTTATTTTTATGCTGTCAAAATTATAAATTAAGATACCTAATAAAATTATAAATAAACTAATAAATTGAGAGGTTGAAAATATCCATATACTTCCTCTTGGATCATCTCTTATAAATTCTATAAGAAATCTTCCTATACCATATATTATTAAATATAAAGAAAATACTCTTCCATCTTTTCTTTGTTTTTTACTATACCAAAGTAAAAAAAATGCAAGTAAAAAATCAAAAACAGATGAAAAAATTTGTGTAGGAAGTACATATACATCAGTAGGACCTAATGATCCTTCTTTAAATTTAACTCCTAAAAAACAAGTAGTCTGCTTTCCATAACAACATCCAGCCAAAAAACATCCTATTCTCCCAAAGCCTTGAGCTAGTGAAACACTTGGAATTGCAAGATCAAATATCTTTATAAAGTCCCAGTTCTTTCTTTTACAATAAATGTATACACCAATAGCTCCTCCAATTATAGATCCATATACCACAAATCCGTTACCAAAATCCTTTAATAATGAAGGATTATTTATAATATTTTTTAAATCTGTAATTATATATAAAAGTTTCCCTCCAATTATTCCTAAAATAACCGCTAATATCGCCATATTAAGTATACTGTCTTCATCATAACCTATTTTTTTAGCTCTTTTGTTAAGCAGCAGTACAGCTGATATTATACCTATTGCTATCATAGTTCCATATCCATATATAGGTATACCTAAAATTTCAAATAAGATTGGTCTCAATATTTACTCCCCCTTTAATGTTTTTTATAAAAATAACGAAAAAAGAGAAGCATCAGCTTCTCCTATATGCCTTAAATAAATTATAATACTTTACAAATACTAAATCAATGTATTTAATAATTTTCAAAAGTTTCAACTATGACTTCAAACATTTTTGCCATGTTTTCTTTAAAATTTTTATCTCTTACATAAAAAGCAAATCTAACAAACTTATCTTTATCTTTTAAAAAATATTCATATGCTTTAAAGTTTGCATTCTCAGAAGTTTTCATAGTATATATAACTAAATATCCTTCATGTCCTTTAATATTTATAGGTTCTATACTATATTCAGTATATTGTGCAAATCCAGCACTGGAGTTTTTGCTTTTATCTAAAAAGTTTTTTAAATCTCCCTTCATATTCCATACTTGTACAAATCCATGAATTACTGCATCCTCAGAATTAAAATCATTATGATACAATATTTCGTTCCCATAAAAACTTTGTTTCTGTGTTTTCCATTCTGAAGGAAGTTTATAATTAAATTTTAATTCAGGAACTTCATATTTTAAAAGAGAATTAACACTATTTTGTATTAATACTACATTTTTGAGCCTATTATCAAAATTTTTTTCAAATCCAAATAATATAAGCATAAGACCAATTATTATTATTGTAACCCCAATTCTTTTTCTATTTAATATAATAAATTTCATTATCTTCCTCCAAATAGTTTTACATTTTATAATTTAAAACTTAATTTTATTACTATAAAATAATATTTCTATAATTAAATAGTTTTAAAATTTATAATCTAAAAAATTATTAATATAAAAATTTGATATAAATTTTTTATTTTTGATATGTACCAATTTAAGTAATAATAAAGAATGAAGAATGAAAATTTTAGAAAATTTATATTAATTACTTTACATTCACCCTTCATTCTTATATAGAATAAAGTAAATTCATTAAAAAACTGCCATATAATTTTTGTTTTTTTAACATTTTATTTAAAGGTGATGCAAATGTTATTACTTAATAGGTACTACTATCGTTGAATTTCTAAAATCATAGAACATAAGCCAATAACCATAACTATCTTCTGATTCCTCACCTTCTTTTAAAGGAACCCAAGTTACAAAACCTGATCTTCCTCTAAAAGGTTGATCTTTTCTAGATTTAGTGCCTAAAATTCCATATACTATATATTTCATATTATTATTTTTATCAAGCTTATAACCAAGTATAAAATGTTTAAATTTTTTAATATATTCAAAATAATTTATCATTGGATAATAAGCTATAGTATATTTATTATAATCTTTACAATTTATCATATCTTCCAAAGAATTTACAGGTACTTTATACCATATACATCTTTTTATTTCACTGCATACACCTTCTAATTCTTCAAATCCTTTTGCTGCTTCTATAAAGAAAATACCAGCTTTATCCTTTGGATAATCTTTTTTACTTCCAGCTTTTTCTTTACATTCATTCTTTTTTATTTTTTCTTTTTTCTTGTGTCTGCTTTGCTCAATTTCTTCCTCTTTTTCTTCTTCTATTTCATTAGAAGTTGTTTCAGTTGTTGAAATATTTTTTAAATTTTCTATAGAAATATCTCTTTCTTCTTTTATTTCTTTTTCTCTCTGTCCTTTTGTTTCATCATCTTCTACTGGTTTTTCTTTTATTATTTCTTCATTTATTACATATTCTTCTCTTAATTTTTCTTTATTCTTTTCTTCTTCTATCCTTTCTTCTACTTCCTCTTTTACTGGTTCCTCTTTTATTATATCTTCTTTTCTTAATTCTTCTTTTGCAGCTTTTTCTTCCTTATTCTTTTCTTCCTCTATTTCTTTTTCATATTCTTCAAAAATATTATTTTGCTCTTTATTAATATTTTCTTCTGTTTCTAATTCTAAAGTCTTATTTAAATTAATAACTTCTTTATTTTCTTCATTTTTCCTAAGTTTTTCTTCAATGACTTGGAAATTCTTCCATTCTGGAATTTCAGTACTTGCAAAGCCACTCATAATGGATACTATGTTAGTATTCATAAATTTAACTATGCCTGCTCCAACAATTTTATCTACATTTATGCCGCAATTAGCTACATTATCTGCTTGATATTCGTAAGCTATTTCTGCCCTGCCGTAGTCATCTATGTTCAATTCTCCAAGTTTTATTATTTTCTTTACTTCTTTCTTATCGCATATAAGTATCATGTAGTAAGGGGTACTTTCTTTTTTTAAATTTTGAACATAGTAAGATATCTTGCATTTATCATTCTTAATTTCTAATTTAGCATAACCAGAAGGTGATTTATCAGAGGCCAAGGCATAACCTTTTTCATCTTCTTGTAGTATTATAAAATATCTACTATAACTTCTTTTTTGTGCCAAATTCCGTCCCTCCAAAAAATTTATTCATTACATTATATGAAACCTTTATCAAAAAGTGACCTATTATAAATAAAAATAACCTATACAAAAGTTTTTTACTTTTGTATAGGTTATTAATTTTAAAATTTAATATTATGTTCAGTATAAAAACTAAATATAATGTACTAAAATAATAATCCTATAATTAAATATATTTTATTTAACTAAATAATATTAATATTTTACTAAAATTTTTAATTAAATTTTAAAAGTTTTGTATATATAGTTATCTCACAAAAAATCTTTTTATTAAATATTAAATACTATATACAGGTGTAATAAAAATTTAGAAACGTTATAAAGATTTATGGTACTGGCAATATACATTTAAATATACAGATATAATAAAAATTTAGAAACACTATAAATATATACTGAAAATTAATTTACAGCTTATTGTGAGGTAATCATATCCATACATTAAAAATTTATTAATTCATATATGCTGTTTGATAAATTAGCAAACTCCTGCAAATTTAAAGTTTCACCTCTTCTTTTAGAATCAATGCCTGAATGTTCAAAAGCTTTTTCTAAAATTTTATTATCTAATTTTAAACTTTTCATAGCATTCCAAAGAGTTTTTCTTCTCATATTAAAAGCTTCTCTAACAATTTTAAAAAATAACTTTTCATCTTTAACACAAACTCTATTTTGGGGAAGCTTATCTAATTTAATAACTATAGATTCTACTTTAGGTTGAGGAAAAAAAGAACTAGGCGAAACTTTTCTTATAGTCTTTATATCACAATAATATTGAACCAATATTGAAAGAGCACCATATTCTTTTGTAGAAGGTTTGGCAGCAATCCTTTCTCCTACTTCTTTTTGAATCATAATTGTAATAGATTTAAAATTATAATTTCCATTTAAAAGCTTAGCTATTATAGGTGTAGTAACATAATAAGGAAGATTAGCTACAACTTTAACAGATTTTTCTTCACCTATTATTTCGTTAAAGTCCACTTTTAATGCATCTTTATGAATAATATTAAAATTATCAAACTGCTCTAATTCTTTATTTAAAATTGGTATAAGAGCATCATCTAATTCAATAGCATAAACTTTTTTTGCTCTTTTTAAAAGCTCTTTTGTTAAAGTACCTACTCCAGGTCCAATTTCAATTATAAAATCCTCTTTGTTAACTTCTGCACCTTCAATAATATCGTAAAGTACAGTTTCATCTATTAAAAAATTTTGGCCTAAACTTTTTGTAAATCTAAAACCATATTTTTTTACAATATCTTTAGTATCTAAATTACTCATTATCTCTCTCCTTGTATTCCTATATCTTTACAAGCTTTAATAAATTCTTCACGGGTTATTCCATAGTTATTAAGCCTTGTTATAAATTGATTTGAATTACAATAACCTATGCCTAACCTTTTCCCAAGTGATTCCCTTTTTTCTTTTGATTTATTATCTCCTGTAAGTCCAAAAAATATTAAATCTTCAATACTAAATTCACATCTTTTCCCCTTTATTTCACATTTAGCATCTTCTAGTGCTTTTAAAATAACTTCTGGTGAGGCATTTTCAACTCCTATATCTCCATTTTTAGTACCATCCTTTTGAGTTATATAAGCATGTTTTATGCCTTTAACTCTTTTAGATATTATTCTTCTTATTTTTTCTCCCGCAAAGTCTGGATCAGTAAGGACTATAACTCCTTGTCTTTTTTGTGCCTCTTTAATTCTTTCAATAATTTTAGCATTTATTCCAAAGCCGCCAACAGCTATAATTTCTGCATCTACAGCTCTTTTAACAGCAGTTACATCATCTCTTCCTTCAACAACTATTACTTCTTTAATCATATATTTTCACTATTTACCTCCATTTTGTTTTATCTATTATATTCTGTGGCAAACTTTTTAAAAAGTCAATACATAAAAATATAAGCTTACTAGCCTTATGACTGATTTATGATAATGTTTTAACATATCACAATTTCTGTTAATAGAATGGCTTAATATATAGAATAATCCAAGATACTTATTTTAAATAGATAAAAATATTAAAAAAGCACCAATAAAAGTACTATTAATATTATAAAAATTTTTAAGCTATTTTTAAAAATAGCTGGCAGACGTAAAAATAGGAGTTTAATAACTCCTATTTTTAGATAATAAGTTCAAATCAACTTATTTATTATGTTAATTTTATTCTAGAATATAAACTTTTACATTTCTTCTTCCCCACTGCATACATTCTCTGTTTGTATTGAAAAAAACATCTATCTTTCTTCCCTTAATCGCACCACCAGTATCCTCTGCTATAGCGTATCCATAGCCTTCAATATATAACTTTGTACCATATGGAATTATTCTTGGATCTACAGCTATAGTGCTATAACCATTTGGATCTCTTTTAGCCCTAGTACCTGTTGAAGTTATTCCAAATCCAGAATCTCCAGGATTTTTACCTGTACTTTTAAAATCTGCTGTATATGCAGTACTTTGAACTGTAAATGCAGTTTTTACTCCTTCATTTTCTAGTTTATTAGATGTTTTTTTATTAAGTCCACTTCCACCACGGGAAAAAGCTAAAGATATATTAGGTTCTTTAGTACCTGTAGCGATTATTTTTGGTACTGGTTCTTTTTTTACTTTTTCACTTATTACCTTTCTTTCTACTTCCTTTCCATCTTCATATATAACATTAGTCGTAGTAACCAGTTCTCCTTTTTCTCCTTCTTGAACTATTTTTGTTTTTCCTTTTTCAAAACTTTTATCATTCTTTACTACTGTTGAAAAATCTATTGGTTTAGTTTCTTCTATAACCTTAGATTCAACTCTGGTAACTACTAATTTTAACCCATTGACTATGGGTACATCCTTTGATGGACTAATTTTATCGCTATCTTTTATTATTATTCCTTCTGTTTTTAAAACTTCTTCTACTGTATCTTCTGCAGTTTTAATATTTAAGTTTTGTCCATCTACTGCTATATTAATATTAACAGCTTTTTTAATGTTTATTTTATTATTTTTCTTAAGTACGTTGTCTAAACTTGGCGTTGTCTTATCTTTAGGCCCTAAAACTATATTATTAGATTCTAATGCATCTTTAAAAGTCTTTTTGAAAGTAACTATTTTAGTTTCTTTACCATCTATAGATACAATTACAGTTTTTTTGGCTGTATCTAAACTTATTATACTTCCCATAAGCATTAATAATAAAATAAATATTGTTTTAAAGCCATTTGAAAAACAATTGTTGAAAGTATTTTTCAAATTATTCATTTTTACTACCTCCTTAAAATGAAAGCAAAATTAAGACTTACTTTCATTTATTAGACTGATAAAATGCATAACTATGCATAAGAAAAATATTATATAATTGCGGTTTGATTTATTTATACAGTCTAAAAAGAGGATTTTAAAGTTCAACGCCGTAGTATATCCAAATAATATATAAATATACATTTTTAAGTTGTACATTTAATTATATGCCAATTTATTCATTTTTAATCACCTAAAAAAAAATAAACAGGGCAAACCCTGTTTATTTAAGCTTAATATATTTATTTTTTATCTAATTTCAACATATTTTTAACATTATTAATAGTAATTTGAGATATTTCTTCTTGAGAAATTCCTTTAATTTCTGAAATTTTTTCTATTATATATTTTATATAATCTGATTTATTTCTTTTACCTCTAAAAGGTACAGGAGTCATATAAGGGCAATCTGTTTCAACCAATATTTTATCCATGGGCACTTCTTTTGCTACTTCAACTATTTTTTTAGCATTTTTAAATGTAACTACTCCAGTAAAGCCAATATAATATCCAAGCTTTAAACATTCTTTTGCAAATTCTACACTTCCTGAAAAGCAGTGTATAACTCCAGTAACATCTGGAAACTCTTTTAATATATTTAGTGTATCTTCATGAGCTTCTCTATCGTGTATAACAACAGGAAGTTTCAATTCTTTAGCTAAATTCATTTGAGCTTTAAAAACATATTTTTGTATTTCTCTTTTAGGATTTTCTTCATAATAATAATCAAGTCCAATTTCCCCGATTGCTTTTACCTTTTTACTTAAAGCAAGATTTTTTATTTTTTGTAAAACTTCTTCATTAAATTCATTAGCATGTTCTGGATGAATTCCAACTGCTGCATAGAAAAAATCGTATTTATTTGCTAAATTTATAGAATCCTGTGAACTTTTTAATGATGCGCCACAATTTAAAACCCCTATAACTCCATTTTCTTTTATTTCTTTTATAACATTATCTCTATCTTTATCAAAACTTTCATCATCATAATGGGCATGAGAATCAAAAATTTTTATCATAAGCAATTTAATCTCCTTTTCTATTGTATATTTGATTTTATTTATATATTTTATTTAATATCTTATAAAGTATTATACTCTAATTATTTTATTAATTAAAATATCAAAAATTTAATATTTTGTTCCAAATATTGAATATATTTTAAACAATTAGGCAAAATATATATTAATAGGTATAAAATATATCTATTATAGTTTTATACATTTTTAGGAGGTTTAATTAATGCAAGGAACAGTAAAATGGTTTAACTCACAAAAAGGATTTGGATTTATTACAACAGATGAAGGAAAAGATGTATTCGTTCATTATTCCGGAATTGAATCCAATGGCTTTAAAACTCTTAACGAAGGAGATAAAGTTTCCTTTAACTTAACTCATGGTGCTAAGGGCGATCAAGCAGTAAATGTAAAACAAATCTAATACTTTAAGAAGCAATTAAAAATTTATTTATTAATATATTCATTTTGTAATGCTTATTATATTAATAATGCTTCTATAAAAAAGAAAAGGAACCATCTTTTTTATAAAATTAATTTTATAAAAGACAGTTCCTTTTTGTTATTAAAATTTTATATATTGGCTTTTTCTTCTATTAACTTTGCAAGAGAATGTGCCATTTTATCTATTTCTTCTTGATTTTCTCCTTCAAGCATAACTCTAACTAATGGTTCAGTTCCAGAAGGTCTTATTAAAACTCTTCCAACACCATGAAGTGTTTCTTCTATTTTTTTAATTTCTTTTATTATTTCTTCATCTACTTCATGTATATCTTTTTTATCATTTGGAACTTTTGCATTAACAAGTACCTGTGGAAGTTCTTTCATAATAGATGCAAGTTCTGAAAGATTTTTGCAGCTTTTTTTAACTATAGAAGTTAATTGAAGCCCTGTTAAAATTCCATCTCCTGTTGTATTATGTTCTAAAAATATAACATGTCCAGATTGTTCTCCTCCGAGCACATAGCCTTCATTTACCATCTCTTCTAAAACATATCTATCTCCAACTTTAGTCTTAACTGTATTAATACCTTCTTTATTTAATGCAATATCAAGGCCTAAATTACTCATAACAGTTACAACAACTACATTTTTATTGAGTTTTCCTTGCTCTTTTAAATACTTTCCACAGATAGCCATAATAAAATCTCCATTAATTAAATTGCCTTTTTCATCAACAGCAAGGCATCTATCTGCATCTCCATCAAAAGCAAGACCTAAATTACATCCTTTTTTAACTACATATTCCATAAGTTCTTCTGGATGCGTAGAACCACAATTTTTATTTATATTTACACCATCTGGATCATTATTTATAACAACAACTTCTGCACCTAAACTTCTAAAAGTTTCAACAGCTGCTTCATAAGAAGCTCCATTAGCACAATCTAATGCTATTTTCATTCCTTTAAAATCTACATCAATTGTAGATTTTAAAAAGTCTATGTAATCTTCAAGTGCTGAGTCTTCTATAATCTTTCTTCCTAAATCTCCACCTATAGGCGAAGGTACTCCTTCAAAGTTATTTTCTATTACGCTTTGAATTTTATCTTCTAATTCATCTGAAAGCTTATATCCTTTATTATTAAAAAATTTAATACCATTATATTCTACTGGATTATGTGAAGCTGATATTACAACTCCTGCATCTAACCCATATTTTCTTGTAAGGTATGCTACAGCTGGTGTTGGTATAACTCCAACGCATACAGCCTCTGCTCCAACAGAAAGTATTCCTGCAACTAATGCAGATTCTAACATATGACCTGAAATTCTAGTATCCATTCCAACTAATATTTTAGGTTTATGAGCTCCTTCTGTAAGAACGTAAGCACCAGCTCTTCCAAGATTATATGCAAGCTGTGCAGTAAGCTCGCTGTTTGCAATTCCTCTAACTCCATCAGTTCCAAACATTCTACCCATATCTTCTTACCTCTCTTTATATTTCTTACGCATACACACAGAACAATTATATATTATATAGCAATTTATTACAATGGAAAAAAGAGGTAAGACTTCCTGTGTATTATTTAATAACAGTATTAATTTTTTCTTTAGTGTGCTTTATAATTTTAGATGCATACTCTGCACCTTTTTCTAATGCTTTTTTATTGGCTTCATAAAATTTTTCTTTGCCATGCTCTTTAAGTGATTTTAAAATAGTTTCCATAGATACTATTTTTGTTTTACTAATTAATGCTCCTAAAAGCACCATATTTGCTATAGTTTTACTCCCAATTTCTTCTGCTATAGTTTGAGCTGGTATACTTATTATTTCTATGTCCTCTCTATTTGAGGTTCTATTTATTAAATCGCTATCTATAATTAACAAACCATTAGGTTTTACAGAATTTTCAAATTTATCTAAAGAAGGTATATTCATAACAACAAGAGTTGAAGCTTCGTTTACAATTGGAGAATCTATTGCTTTATCTGTAAGTATTACAGAACAATTAGCAGTTCCTCCTCTCATTTCTGGTCCATATGAAGGAAGCCATGAAACATTAAGTCCCGACTCCATACCTGCATAAGCTAAAAATTTTCCCATAGATAAAATTCCTTGTCCTCCAAAGCCTGCAAATAATATTTCTTGTGATGACATTATTTCATCCCCTTTTTTATTTATTCCTTACTTTACTAATTATTTAGAAACAGTATCTTTTTTAACACCAAGCGGATAATATGGTATCATGTTTTCTCTAAGCCAATTAAAAGATTCTTGTGTAGACATACCCCAATTTGTAGGACAAATTGATAGTACTTCTATTAATGAAAACCCTAGTCCTTTTATTTGATTTTCAAAAGCTTTTTTTATAGCTTTTTTAGCTTTTGTAATATTAGGAATACTATCTACTGATACTCTTTCAATATAGCAAACCCCATCTAACGTAGAAAGCATTTCCGAAACCCTTATAGGATATCCTGCTGTTTTAACATCTCTCCCATAAGGTGATGTTTCTGTTACCTGTCCTGGAAGAGTAGTTGGAGCCATTTGTCCGCCTGTCATTCCATATATGCAGTTATTTACAAATATAGTTGTTATATTTTCTCCTCGTGCTGCTGCATGAACAATTTCTGCTGTTCCTATAGCTGCTAAATCTCCATCTCCCTGATAAGTAAATACAACGCTATCTTTATTAGCTCTTTTTATACCTGTAGCTACTGCAGGTGCCCTTCCATGAGCTGCTTCAAACATATCACAAGCAAAATAATTATAAGCTAAAACAGAACATCCTACTGGAGCTACACCTATTGTTTTATCTAGAATATCAAGTTCATCTATAACTTCTGCTATAAGTCTATGAATTATTCCATGGGTGCATCCAGGACAGTAATGAGTTGGTACATCTAAAAGAGCTTTTGGAGCTTCAAATACAACTGCCATTATTTTCTCCTCCTTTAGTTAAATTATGAATTTTGTTATTATCTTTTTTATTTAACTCTATTATTTCTTTAATTTTATTTAAAATTTCTACGGGACTAGGAACCATACCTCCAGTTCTACCATAAAAATAAACTTTATTTCTCCCATTTACAGAAAGCTTTACATCTTCTACCATTTGTCCTAAACTCATTTCTACTGAAATATATCCAAATTTTGTTTTATTTATTGTCTTGTCAAAAGCTTCTTCTGGGAAAGGCCATAATGTTATAGGTCTTATAAGACCTAGATTAATTCCATTTTTCTTAGCCATTTCAATAACGTTTTTGCATATTCTTGAAACAGTACCGTATGCAACCATAATTAAATCACATTCTTTTTCACAATTATATAGTTCATACTTAGTTTCTTTTTCCCTTATTTCATTAAATTTAGCTTCAAGCTTTAAGTTATGTCTTTCTAATTCTTCTGGATCTAAATATAAAGAATTTATAACATTATGTTTTTTTCTTCCTTTAAGGCCATTAGCTGCCCAATCTTTATTTTTAATTTCTCTTTTATTTCTTTCTTTAAATTCTACTGGTTCCATCATTTGTCCAAGCATTCCATCTCCCATAATCATACAAGGAGTCCTATATATATCAGCTACATCAAAAGCTTCTTGAACTAAATCTACCATTTCTTGAACAGAAGCAGGTGCGTAAACTGGCATATGGAAGTCTCCATGAGCTCCTCCTTTAGTAGCTTGAAAATAATCTGACTGTGCTGGTTGTATACCTCCAAGGCCTGGACCTCCTCTTACTATATTTACAATAACACAAGGAAGCTCAGCTCCAGCTATATAAGATATTCCTTCTGATTTTAAGCTGATTCCAGGACTTGAAGAAGAAGTTAAAACTCTAACCCCACTTCCTGCTGCTCCATATACCATATTTATAGCTGAAATCTCACTTTCAGCTTGAAGGAAAGTTCTTCCAAGTTTAGGCATCATTTTGGACATATACGCTGCAAGCTCCGTTTGAGGAGTTATTGGATATCCAAAAAAACATTGACAATTAGCTCTAATAGCAGCTTCTCCTATGGCTTCATTGCCTTTTATTAATACTTTTTCTCCCATATAAAATCCTCCTAACGCTTATTTTATAACAGTTATTACACAATCAGGACACATTTTTGCACAAGAAGCACAGCCTATGCATTTATCCATATTTTCTTCGCTTACTCCAGCAGGATGATATCCACCAAGATTTAACTTATCTCTAAAACTTATAATAGTTTTAGGGCATACATTTATGCAATTCCCACAACCTTTGCATCTTTCTTCTCTAAAAATAACTCTCGCCATAAAATTCCCTCCTGTTTTTATCTCCAAGGTGGTTTCATATAAATATCTATTGGAAAAATTTTACCACTAACTTTATTTTCGATTTTTTCTTTTAAATCCCTCCTGCAAACTGTATATTTATAAGGAATTTTTAGTTTTTTAGATAAATTTAAAACTTCTTTATCTCCTTTTAATATATCTTCTGCCGTAGTTTCATAAGATAAATTAGTATTTGATATTAAATGTGTAACTTTTAACCTTGAAGAATTTTCTATGCTTTTTAAATATTCTTCTGTTTCTTCTAAATTTGAAGTTTGAGGTCTATTATTATTAACCACAAAATACATTTCATAAGGCTCTTCTTTAAAAAATCTATTGTATTGCCCAAGTACTATAGCTCCTGCATCGTCTCCACCTATATCCATAACAACTTCAAAAGATTTATCATTAAATATAGAAATAAGGTCTGGAGGCACTACAGCAAGCTCTGCATTAGAATAATGCGGATTTGATGATATCACCTTAATTCCATATTTTTCTTTTAGATATCCACTTATATCTCTTACACAAAAATATGGATTAACTATATCAATATCTGCTAGAACAGTTTTTTTGTTCTTTTTTGCAAGATTTATTGCATAATTTATAGCTATCTCTGTTTTCCCACTTCCAAAATGTCCTGTAAAAATTCTTATTCTTGCCATTTAATCCTTCCCTTCTTTTTCATTATACTACTATTTGTTTTTAAATGCTAAAAATTATTAGTTAAATGGTGCCCATTCTTTCATAATTATCTCTGCTACTCTTAATCCATCAGCAGCAGCTGACATTATACCTCCTGCATATCCTGCTCCCTCTCCTGTTGGATATAAACCTTTTAAAGATATACTTTGAAAATTTTCTCCTCTTTGAATTCTTATAGGTGCAGAAGTTCTAGTTTCTATACCTGTAAGAACGGCATCATTGTGAGCAAAACCTTTTATTTTTTTATCAAAATTTATTAAACCATCTTTTAAAGATTCTATAACAAAACTTGGAAGACACTCTCTTAAATCTTTAAACTCATATCCTGGTTTGTAAGTTGGAACTACGCTTTTTATACATTTACTTACTCTGTCATTAAAAAAATCCCCTACAAGCTGAATTGGAGCTTTATATCCCCCTCCTCCTGCATTATATGCTAAAGATTCATAATATCTTTGAAATTCCATACCTTTTAAAGGATTAGTACCTTTAAAGTCATCAGGACTAACTGCAACTACTAATGCAGAGTTTGCATTAATTTTATCTCTTTTGTAATAACTCATTCCATTAGTTACAAGCCTTCCTTCTTCAGAAGCTGCAGCTACAACTTCCCCTCCCGGACACATACAAAAACTATATACTGCTCTTTTAGTCTTTTCACTTATATGTGTGAGTTTATAATCTGCAGCCTTAAGTCTTTTATGTCCAGCAAATTTTCCATATTGGCTTTCATCTATTAAACTTTGCAAATGTTCTATTCTAACTCCAATAGCAAAAGGCTTTGGAGTTAAATCTATTCCTCTTTTATAGAGCATTTCATAAGTATCTCTTGAACTATGTCCTATAGCTAAAATTAAATTTGTACAAGGTAATGTTTCTCCATTTACTACTATTTTTACTAGTTTACCATCTTTAATAATCAAATCCTCTAAAGTACTATTAAATCTTATTTCTCCTCCAAAACTAATTATTTCTTTTCTTATATTTTTAACTACATCTTTTAAAATATCTGTTCCTACATGAGGTTTACCGCTATACATTATTTCTTTTGGAGCTCCATATTTTACGAAAGTTTCTAAAATATAGCTGCATCTAGGATCCTTTATTCTTGTTGTAAGTTTCCCATCAGAAAAAGTTCCTGCTCCTCCTTCTCCAAACTGAACATTAGAATTAATATCTAATTTACCAGTATTCCAAAAATTTTCTACACTTTTAGTTCTTTCATCTACATTTTGGCCTCTTTCAATAATTATGGGTCTATAACCATTTCTAGCCATTAAAAGACCGGCAAACATTCCTGCCGGTCCCATTCCAACAATTATTGGTCTTTCCTTAAGTTTTTTAGTACCAAGTGGAAATGTGCTTATGTGTTCGTTATTTTCAAATTTAACATCTTTATCATTAAGTTTTTTAACTAATTTTTCTTCATTATCTGTTTCTACCTCTAAAGTATAATTAAATTTAATGTTATCTTTCCTTCTTGCATCTATAGACTCCCTTAATATTTTATAATTTTTAATAGAATCTTTAGATATTTTAAGTTTTTTGGCTGCTTTATCTTTTAATAAATCTATTTCTTCATCTATATTTAATATTATATTGTTAAGTCTTATAGACATATCCTATTGTCCTCCCTGAATTGGTGTTGTATTTACATTTTGTGATGGATCATTAACTGTCTGAGTTTCTTTTTTCTTTAAAACAACCTTTATAGTTTCTGGATTTACAGTTATATTAGAAAGATCATATGGTATTGAAGTATTTACTTTTATACTATATTCTCCTTCAGAATTTAACGAACTTAAATCTATAAAACAATTAATATTTTCATTATTGATTTTATCTATTACGCTCTCTAATCCTAATACAGTAATATTAGCTTTTACACTGCTTAAAGATGCTGTAAAATTATCATTCAAATTTTTTATAGATATATCCTTTGTAAGTGTTTTGCTTTCTACTTTTTCAACTATAGCTTTCACTTTAATAATATTATCGTTATTTAATAAAATTACTCCTTCTTTAGGTATTATTTTAACTGGTATTTCTTCGCTTGAAGTTATAGAACTTAAGTCTATAGGTTCTGTTTCAATATATGTTATATTATTTGTATCATTTTTTAAAACTACTTCTATTTTATCAGGTACAGCAGTTAAAGATTTTAAATGTATATCTTTCTTTAGAGTTCCTTTAGTATTAATTTTTACAGGAAGAGTTTTAGTCTCTTTTATAGGTATTTTAACTTCTACAACATTTATATTTAAATTTACATTTTCTACTTCTTTACCTGAATCATCCACAGCTTTAAGAGGCAATCTTAAATTTAAATCTTTATCTAAGTTTTCAATATTTTTACTAGCTTCAGCTCTTACAACTTTATTAACATATCTTGCTGCTCCACTTACAGATACTTCTGTTGGACTAATACTCTCTTCTAAAGCATAAAACCCCTCTTTTAATTTTCCCTCTATATTAAACTTTACAGGTACAGTTTTTTCAACATAATCATCAAATTCAACTTTTATATAATAAGAGCCACTATTTAACACAGTTACATTTACCGGCTGTCTTTCTATTATTACTGGAATTCTAATTTCGCCTTTTGAAAGAGCATACATGCTCATATCTGCTACTACCTTAAATTGATCTTTATTAAGTTCTATATCTGAAGGAGTACCTTTAACATTTAAAGTTACCATAAATTTTTGCCCTGGTAAAATAGCAAGTTTTCTTTCTGTTACCGATTGAACATTTACTAGATCTACTGGTACTGTAACAGTTCTTGTAACAGCATAATCTCCAACATTAACTATGTAAAGCCACAAAGAAAAGGCTGCTATTACACAGCATATTTTTATTAGCCACGTATTTTTTTGCTCCATAATACCATCCTTTCCTTAACAGTCAGCTTTTTGTTTTGTTTAGCTTTAAGTATTCTTATAAGTATATCTTTAAGTCTTTCTTTAGTGTAATTTCTTGTAAGTTTCCCATTAACAGCCAAAGAAATTGTCCCTGTTTCCTCTGAAACAATTATAGTTAAAGCATCTGAAACTTCAGATACTCCTATTCCTGCTCTATGTCTAGTACCTAACAATTTGCTTATATTTTCATTATTTGTAAGGGGAAGAAAACAACCTGCAGCTACTATTCTATCATTTCTAATAATTGTTGCACCATCATGAAGAGGTGTATTAACTACAAATATATTTTCAAGAAGTGCAGCAGAAACTAATGCATCTAATTTTGTTCCAGTATTAATAACTTCTGCAAGACCTGTTCTATTTTCAATAACAATAAGTGCTCCCGTTTTAGATTTAGATAAATTTTCAACGGCTTCACCAACTTCATTAATTACTCTTTCCATTACTTCATCATCATCTAAAAGATGTTTTTCAGTAAAAGTACTTCTTCCTATATGTTCTAATGCTCTTCTTATTTCTGGCTGAAATATTATTATAATTGTAAGAATACCTATTGTTATTGTTTTATTTAAAATCCAGCCTAACATTGTAAGTTTAAGAATTGAACTTATAGGTATAAGCAAAAGAATTAAAAGTATTCCCTTTAAAAGCTGTTCAGCTCTTGTTTCTCTTATAAGCATATATGCTTTATAAAAAATATATGATACCACAATAATATCCAGTATAGAAAACACGCTTATAGTTTTTATACTGTTTAATAACATTTTAAAGAATTCTTCCAAAATTCCCCCTCCTTTGTTGTATATTTTTGCTACTTCTATTTATATACAATTATACACCAACACATCCTTTTATAGTATAAAATTATTGCTAATTTTTTTAACTTTAATCAACTTATGTTCATAATATTTAAATTCTGTATAAATTTTAAAGTTTGGTGTTTAGTCTATGTTTAGTCTAGTAAAATAATAATCCTCTCTGGTCAGGCAAAAGATATTCCCTGCTCGGATTATTATTTACTAGACTAATATTTAAAGTTTAGTGTTAATATCTAGTAAAATAATAATCTTCTCTGGTCAAGCAAAAGATATTCCCTGCTCGGATTATTATTTTACTAGACTAATATTTAAAGTTTAGTGTTAATATCTAGTAAAATAATAATTCTCTCTGGTCAGGCAAAAGATATTCCCTGCTCGGATTATTATTTTACTAGACTAATATTTAAAGTTTAGTGTTAATATCTAGTAAAATAATAATTCTCTCTGGTCAGGCAAAAGATATTCCCTGCTCGGATTATTATTTTACTAGACTAATATTTAAAGTTTAGTGTTAATATCTAGTAAAATAATAATCTTCTCTAGTCAGGCAAAAGACATTCCCTGCTGGGATTATTATTTTACTAGATTGTATCTAATTTTTATGTTTTATATATAATAAAAGTAATTTTTAAGATTATAATGGAATATTTATATATAAGTACAAATGATAGTAAAATAAGTTTACATTTAAAGGGTTGGTGATAATTTTGGAAAATAAAAAAATCAAGAAAAATAAATTATTTATTTTTGAAATTTTAGTTTTTATAATTTTAATTGGAGTAATTTTTTATGAAACATATTTTATATTTATAAATAATTCTTCAAGTTCTTATGAAAAAAACATTAAAAACAATATAAAAGAATTAAACATTATAAATGATGAAATGGGGAAATACAATTTAGGGCAAGCACTTAATGCAAAAAAACTTGAAAATTTAAGGGAGAGTATGCCTCAATATGTTGAAAAACTTAATAATATTAAAAATAATTTTGATAAGATGGTTCCAGAAGAAAAGTATAAATCAGACCATACTAATTTAATGAATGGTTTAGAAAAAAATATACTTATATTTAGACAAGCTGAAGCTATATTGAAAGATCCTGAAGGAAAAGATGTAAATGTAGCTGCAGATAATTTGAAAAAGTATCGTGATGATTGTTTAAATTATTATTCAAAAATAAATTCAAAAAAAATGAAAGTTTCTTTATCCTCAAATTGTATAAATTTTATTAATAACACTTTAAATTATGCAAACACTATGGCTAGAATTACAAAAGATAAAGAAATATCTTTAAATCAAAATATTGAATTTATAAACAATATGGATCTAATTATATCTAAATTTTCCTCTATAAAAATAGATTTTTCTCCCCAGTTATTAGATGAAAATAAAGATTTAAATAACATTATTTCTATTGCATCTAATAAAAGTGATGAACTTTATATTTTAAAACAAGATTTTTCAAATATAAGTATTCCGCCTAAAGCATTAGAAACATATAAACTTTTAAATGAAGTTATTGAAAATTATGAAACTTATCTTCAAAAATTTATAGATTTAAAGCAAAATCAGGATGAATCAATATCTAATCCTTCTTCTCAATTTATTAATAATCTTTATAAAGACAGTAATTCTTTATTTAATACAGTAGAAACAAATTATAATAAATTTTTAAAATCTTACAATGAATTTAAAAATTCGAATCTCTAGTAAAATAATAATCTAAGCAGAAAATATCTTTTATCTAACCAGTGAGGATTATTATTTTACTAGATACTACCACTAAAAATTATATTTTAAATAATCTTTAACATATAATTTCTCTATTAATTTGCATACTAAAAATATTACTTGGCATACTATAAAAATAGTATGCTGATTTTTTTAAACAATTTTGTATTATTTTTTAAAACTGTGGAATAATAATCCTAGCCTAAGTTTTAAAAACGCGGGGAAACCACTTTTTTGGGGTGAATCGTTTTTCGTAGGTTATGCCTTTACCGAACCCGTCAGCTAACCCCGTAGGTAAAAGGAGGAAAATAATGAAAAAAACTATTTTTATATTATTTCTTATTTGTGTTATTTTAACTATTCCTTGGTCTAAAGTTAGTGCAAAAGATGAAATGGAATGCGATCTATACAAAGAAGAAATAAATACTGTTCAAGTTTTTAATCTATCTGAAAATAAAACTATAAATATAACTGAAGATGATTTATATCTTATGGCTCAAGTAGTATATGCAGAAAGCTGCTCAGAACCTTATGAAGGAAAAGTTGCTGTGGCTTCAGTTATATTAAACAGGGTTAAAAGCACAGGTTTTCCTAAATCTATAGAAGGCGTCATAAAACAAAAAAATGCTTTTTCTTGTATTAGAAATGGCAAAATAAATGTTATACCTGATGAGGCAAGTTATAAGGCAGTTTTAGACGCACTAAAAGGCATCGATCCAACTAATAATGCACATTTTTTTTATAATCCTAAAATATCAACTTCAAAATGGATGGATCAAGTAAGTAAAGTTAATATTAAACCTATAGGCAATCATGTTTTTTTTGCCGTAAATAAATAGTAACATTAAAAACTTTCGCAAAATAAATTATTCATATCTATGTATTAAAAAAACATATCTATATATTAAATTAAAGTAAATGACATATGTGTAATGAACATTTAGTAAAGTCATTTAATAAAATATAGAATTTCTTTACTAAAGAATAGCCGCAAATTAAGTGCTTTCTCTTTGTTTAAACATTAAAGTTTAATTAAAGCACTTAACTTGCGGCTATTTTTATTTTAAAGTTTCTTTAAAGAGTCAATATAAGCTACTGCATTTAAAGCTGCTACTTGACCTTCTCCAGCAGCCTTCATGTATTGGTATGGTCTGCCAACACAATCTCCAGCAGCATAACACCCTTTTATATTTGTTTCCATATTTCTATTTACTTTTATATGAGAGTTTTCTATAAGAAGTCCAGGTACTAACTGCCCTGGAGGTACACTATCTTTTAAAATAAATATTCCATCTGTTTCTATTTCTCTATTGTTTAAAATTAACTTTGATACAAAATTATTACCTTTAATTTCTATAGGTTTACCATTTAATAATTCAATTTTTTCTTTAAGCTTATATTCTCCTTTATACATTGGAAGATAATAAGTTTTAGACGCAAGTTCACTTACATAATTTGCATCTTCTTCACCTTCATTGTTATATCCTATAATTGTGACTATTTTACCTTTATAAAGCGGTGCATCACAAGTAGCACAATACCCTACACCTTTTCCTAAAAATTCTTCTTCACCTTTAATAGATTTTGTATACTCTACACCTGTGGCTAAAATTAAGGCAGTAGACTCATATACTTTTTCATTTACCATCAAGGTAAAATAGTCTCCCATAGAATAAACAGCATTTATTCTTTCATAAGTTATATTAATATTCATTTTATCAAGATGTTTTTCAAATTCTTTTTTTAAAATTTCACCTGATATTTCTGGAAAGCCTAAATAATTATTTATTTTAGGTGCTTTATAAAGCTTTGCACTTAAATTTTTGCTTCCAAATATTATTATATTTTTATTTCTTATTTTAGCATTAATTGCAGCTGATATACCAGCTGGTCCACTGCCTACTATAGCTATATCATATCTATCAGCCACGTGATCCACCTCATTTGTATTAAAATATGCTTTTAAATATGTTTTTCAATAAATTCTTTCATAGCATCCTTTGGTCTAAATCCAATTATTTGGTCTTTAACTTCGCCATTTTTAAATACCATAACTGTTGGTATACTTGCAATTCTAAATTTTTGTGAAACTATAGGATTATTATCTACATTCACCTTTATGAATTTTACCCTTCCTTCATATTCTCTCTCAAGTTCCTCTAAAACTGGTCCTAACATCTTACATGGTCCACACCATGGAGCCCAAAAATCAACTACTACAGGCATATTACCTGCGTTTATTTCTTCATTAAAATTATTATCCATTACTTCTTTAATCATTTTTATCCCTCCTATATTTGTTATACCCAATAGGGGTATAATCATATTATAATTTTAACTTATATTTTTATAAAAATCAATACTTGTAACAATTATTTAATAATAATTGTTATATCTAATATTATTTTTACAAAGATTTTTCGTTATGTAAAATAGCTTCCATAGCCATAACATATCCAAAAATCCCAAAACCACATATCTGTCCAATGCAAGCTGGTGCTATTACAGATTTTCTCCTAAATTCTTCTCTTTTATGTATATTACTTATATGTACCTCAATAGTTTTTATATTTACACTTAAAATTGCGTCATATATAGCTATACTATAATGTGTATATGCTCCAGGATTAATTATTATTCCATCATATTTTCCATATGCATCTTGAATAAAATTTATTATTTCTCCTTCTATATTGCTTTGAACCATATCTAATTCTATATTTAATTCCTTTGCTTTTTCATTAAGATATTTACACATATTATCAAAGCTTTCACTACCATAAATATTTTTTTCTCTTATACCAAGCATATTAATATTAGGACCATTAATAATAAGTATTTTCATTATAAATCACCTTCTAATATTTTTATTATTTTATTTATAGATTCTTCAATTGTTCCAGAATTTTCTACTTCAAAATCACAATATTTTTTGTATAGATTATATCTTTCTTCGTAAAGTTTGTATAATTTGTTCTTTTCTTCCTTAAGAAGTGGTCTTTTAGAAACATCTATATCAAGAGCTATTTTATCTACTGGTCTATTTATAAAAATTATAATTCCATTTTCTTTTAAAAAATCAATATTTGTTTTTCTTAATACAATACCCCCCCCAGCAGAAATAACATAGCCTTTTAATTTGCTGATTTCTTTTACAGACTTTTCTTCTATGTCTCTAAAATAAGTTTCACCATATTTAAAAATTTCATCTATTGTCATATTTTCTCTTTCTTCAATATAACTGTCTAAATCACAAAATTTCATATTAATTTTTTGTGACACTATTTTGCCAATTGTTGATTTCCCACATCCTGGCATACCTATAAATACAATATTTTTATTTAAATTTTTCATAAACTTCATCTACAACTTTCTTTTCAATTTTTTTATTCATCCATAACTCTTGCGATTTTACAGCTTGAGCAATAAGCATATATAATCCGTTTATAGTTTTAAGTTTTTTTTCATAAGCATATTTTAAAAATTTAGTTTCTTTAGGATTATAAATTAAATCTATTGCTGTAGTATAATTTTCAAAAATTTCTTTGTTTACAGGAGATTCTTCAATGTTAGGAAACATTCCACATGGCGTACAGTTTATAATTATATCTTGATTTTTTATATTATTTAGTTCATTATAGTCTATAATTTTATTTTTATTTCCACAAAATTTATTTTTATCTCTTGTAACATATGTTATTTCTTTTGCATTATTATCATAAAGATATTGAACTATTGCTTTTGAAACCCCACCAGTGCCTAATAATACTATTTTTTTATCTTTTACATTAACATTAAACTTATCAAGTGTCATTCCAAATCCATAATAATCAGTATTATATCCATAAGTCTTATTATCTTTAAATACTATTGTATTTATAGCACCTATCTTTTTGGCTTCGATTGATATTTCATCTAAAAATTCCATAATTTCTACTTTATAAGGAATAGTAACATTTACACCTGCTACCCCTAAAACTTGAAGAGCTTTTACAGCGTGTTTAATGTCTTCTTTTTTTATTTCAAATAAATGATAATAAGCATCAGTATTAGTTTTTTCAAATATAATTGAATGAATTTCAGGCGAAAAACTATGAGAAAGTTTTCCGCCCAGTAAACCATATAACTTTTTCAAATGTTTTCACCTTCTTAAACGATATATTTTATACACTAAATGTATAATTTAAGATAAATTTTCCATACATATTTATTGTCGTTTATTATAACATCACACCTAAAATTTGTAAAGGATAATAAAAGCTTATATTCTCATCCTATTGAGAATATTTTAATAATTTATAATTATTAAAATTTAATTATTTTTTAGTATTTCTTTAACTATAGAATTATTATAAATAGATTTAGGATATAATTTAATCAATTTTCTTGCATAATTTTTAGAAACTTCATAATCTATATCTTTATATATTAAAATAAGCTCATAAAGCACTGTTTCTTCATAATCTCCATTTGGATATTTGCTATCATATTCTTTATAATATTTTATCGCATTTTCTATATTCCCCATTTCTTTATATGTTAAACCAATCATATAATTTATATGAGGATATAGATAGCTTCCACTTCCATATATATAAGCTTTATTTAAATTTTCTATAGCTTTAGTGTAATCTTTTAAAGATAAATATTCTCTCCCTTTATTATAAAAATATAAAACTCCATTATTTTTTAAAATTTCTTCAGCTTTTGCAATTAATCTTGCATTTTCATATGATGTATTATCATTTTTTAAATTTGATACTATATTGTAAAGTTTTTCGTAATCTTTATTTTCTAAAGCTTTATTTATATCTTCTTTAGGAAAAATTTTATAAGAATTCTCTTTTATTTCTTCATTTTTATTTTCACTTTCATCTTTTAAATCATTTTTTATGCTCATATTATTTTGAATTTTATTACTTGAATTATTATTTATGCTTTCTATGTTTTTACTATAATCTTTAGTTTTTTTTGAAATTTTTATAAATGCACTAGAAATTATAAATATTAAACTTAAAATTATTATAGGTACAAAGTATCTATTGTATGATTTATTTTTAATAATTCCAAAATCTATAAGTTCTTTTTTTAAAGAAAGAGCTGTTTTATTATTTTTATCTATATTTAACACTTTTTCTATAAAAATTTCAGCCTTATTATACTCGCCAAGTTTAATATAACAAAAGGCAATAGAATTATTTACATTTATAAAATTAAAATCACTTTCAAGGCAACTTTCAAGTTTATACAAAGCCTCTTTTATCTTTATTTCTTTAATATAATTAATAGCTTCTTTATAAAGCTTATTCTTTTCTTTATCATTTTTACTATCTTCTAAATATTTTTTAGATACCATATCTTCATTAATTTGATAGTTCATATTCCATAAAGCCTGTGCATTATCAAGTTCTCCCTTTAAATAATATAAAAGTCCTTTAAGGTTAATGGCTGATGAATTTTTTAAATTTTCAGATATACTTTTTTCGCAAAACTCTAAAGACTTATCTATATAACCATCATTATAAAACTTAATTGCCTTTGCATATAATTTAGTAGATTTATCCATATAACTATTACCTCTTTATATATTAAAATAAAGTTTTTATCATTATTAATTATAATATCATGATTATTTTGCAAAAAGTATGTAAAAGGTATTTTTATTAAAAATTTACTGAAATATTTATTACTAATATCTATATAATAAAATTTATCTCTAAATCAAAACAGGCACAAATCCTATCTCTTTTGGTTAAACTTTAGTGAGTTAAACCAAAACACTTGATTTGTGCCTGCTTTATTATTTTATGATAGTGCAGTTTATTACATATTCATAATAATCTGTTTAGCTTTAAGTATAGATGAAGCACTCATAGAAAATTCATCTAAACCATATTCAACTAAAGTAGGTATTGCTCTTTCATCTCCTGCCATTTCTCCGCACATACCACACCATTTTCCTGCTTTATGAGCTGCATCTATAGTCATTTTTATAAGTTTTAAAACTGCTGGATGCATTGGATCATATATATAAGAAACTTTTTCATTCATTCTATCTGCTGCTAAAGTATATTGAATTAAATCATTTGTTCCTATGCTAAAGAAATCAACATATTTTGCAAATTCATCCGCAATAACAGCAGTAGCAGGTATTTCTACCATTATTCCTGTTTCTATATTATCATTGAAAGCTTTTCCTTCTTTTCTTAATTCTTCTTTACATTCTTCTAAAAGTTTTTTAGCTTCAAGAAATTCATTAACTGAAGAAATCATAGGAAACATTATTTTGATATTTCCAAAAGCTGAAGCTCTTAAAAGTGCTCTAAGCTGAACTTTAAATATATCCTTTCTATCAAGACATAATCTTATAGCTCTATATCCAAGGAAAGGATTCATTTCTTCTGGCATTTCAAGATAAGGAAGTTTTTTATCTCCACCTATATCAAGAGTTCTTATAACTAATGGTTTACCTTCTAATTTTTCTGCTACATATTTATAAGATTCAAATTGTTCTTCCTCTGTAGGCATGCTATCTCTATCCATATATAAAAATTCAGTTCTAAATAAACCTACACCTTCTCCACCATTTTCTAATACTTTATGTATATCTTCGCTTTTACCTATATTCCCAACTACTTCAATTCTTTTGCCTGATTTTGTTTTTGTTTTTACTTCTACTAATTTTTTTAGTTCTTGTTTTTCTTTTTCAAATTGTTCCATTTTAACTTTATATTCTTCAATTTGAGCAGCAGATGGATTTGCTATAACTATTCCTTCTATTCCATCTACTATGACAGTATCTCCATTTTTAACACAGTTAGTTATATCTCCTAAGCCAACTATAGCAGGTATTTCTAAAGTTCTAGCCATTATAGCACTATGAGATGTTCTTCCTCCTATATCTGTTAAAAAAGCCACTACCTTACTTTTATCAAGTGAAGCAGTATCAGAAGGAGTTAAATCATGAGCAACTATAACTGCATTATTAAAAGAAATATTCATTCCTTCTGCACCTTTTCCTAAAAGATTATTGGTAATTCTATCACCAACATCTTTTATATCTGCTGCTCTTTCTTTCATGTATTCATCTTCCATAGCTGCAAAAATGTCCATATACATATCTACTACATCTTTTAAAGCTTTTTCAGCATTAATCTTATTTGTTTCTATTTTAGATTCAATACTTCCTATAAATTCAGGATCATCTAAAAGCATTATATGACTGCTAAATACAGCTGCTTTATCTGCTCCCATTTCTTTTTCTGCTTTTTCCCTTATTTTCTCCAATTGCTCTCTAGAGGCATTTACAGCGTCTTGAAGTCTATTTTTTTCTTCTTGTACATTTTGTATATTTTTTTCTACTATTACCTCTTCATTTTTTTCTTTTAAAACAACTTTTCCAATGGCATATCCTCTTGAAGCTGCAATTCCTTTTTTCATGTCTTTTACCTCCATACTAAAATATATCATACTAATTTAATAGCAAAATTCGTGCCAATTCTACACTTATTTATTATCAATATTTTTTAAAATATTGTTGATATTTTTTATCATCATTCTTATAGTTTATTATTTGTAAACTATATTTTTTTATTATAAAATTATTATAAATTAATGTGGACATGCTGTTTTGTTTAATGTATTATATAGTTGATACTTTTTATCATATTTATAATTGTTATTGATATTTTTTATCAAGAGGAGGGTTTTATGTATAAAAATAGTGTTGTAGTAAATTCACGTTATGGAATACATACTAGAATTGCAGCTATAATAGTTAATAAAGCTGCTGAACTTAAAGGAAAATATAATATAAATTTATATATAAGAACTATGGAAAGTAAAGAACCTATAGCATTAAGCATGCTTGCTCTTTTGTCTTTAAAAATTAAACAAAATGAAATAATTGAAATTTCATGTAAAGAAGATAATTTAAATGGAAGAAAAGCTGTGCTTGAGCTTTCAAATTTTATAAATACTCAAATCGAAAACGAAACTTCTTCTAATATGTCAAATATAGATAAATTAATTGAAGAAAGTACTATAGCAAATGAACAGATAATTCAAAGTCTTCCTCTTGGAATAATTATTATAGATATAAATAGTAACATAACTTCTGCTAATTCTTATATTTTAAATATTTTAAAAAAGAATCCTAAAGAAGTTTTAGGAAGAAATATAAAAGATATAATTCCTTCTTCCAAGCTTTCTGATACTATAAAAAATAAAGAAAAAAGTATAGGAGAAACTATAGAAATTAAAGATACAATAGTTATATCTAACCGTTCTCCAATTTTTTTAAATGATAAAGTAATTGGTGCTATTGGCGTTTTTCAAGATATTTCAGATCTTGCAAGAAAACTTGAAAATTATAAAGAAGAATTAAATTATTATAAAGAAGAATTAAAAAAACATACTAAATTAAATAGTTCTTTCTATAATATAATAGGTTCTAGCAGCAATTTAAGAGAAGCTCTTATTATTGCAGAAAAGGCATCTCTTTCTACATCAACAGTTTTAATAAGGGGAGAAAGCGGAACTGGTAAAGAACTTATTGCTAAAGCTATACATAATCATAGCAATAGAGCAGATAAACCTTTTGTAAAAGTTAATTGTGCATCTATTCCTGAAAATCTTCTTGAAAGTGAACTCTTCGGTCATGAAAAGGGAGCTTTTACTGGTGCTATTAAAAGTAAACCTGGTAAATTTAAAATTGCAGATGGCGGTACCATATTTTTAGATGAAATAGGGGATATGCCAAAATCTATGCAAGTTAAACTTTTAAGAGTACTTCAAGAAAAAGAATTTGAAAGTGTAGGCGGAGTTGAAACACATAAAGTAGATGTAAGAGTTATTGCTGCAACAAATAGAAATCTTGAAGAAATGATAGAAAAAGGTGAATTTAGAGAAGATTTATATTATAGGTTAAATGTATTATCAATAACTCTTCCTCCTCTTAGAGATAGAAAGTCAGATATAAATTCGCTTACAGAGTATTTTATAAAAAATTTAAGCAAAAATTTAAATAAAAAAATAACAGGAATTTCTTCAGAATGTTTAGATAAATTTTATAAATATCATTGGCCAGGTAATATCCGTGAACTTCAAAATATAATTGAACGTGCTATAAATATGTGTGATGGTTCTATTATAACTTGTAAAGATCTTCCTTTTTATATAAACAACTCATCATCAAACAGTGAATCTTTAATAAATTTAGTTAATGAAGAACTTCTTCCACTTGAAGAATACGAAAAGGAAATTATAACTATAGCTATGAAAAAATACAAAAGCTATAATAAGGCTGGAAAAGCTTTGGGCATTACCCATAGAACTGTGGCATTGAAATGTAAAAAATATGGCATTGAAATAGAAAAAGATTAACAGAGGTTTAATTTTCTGTTAATCTTTTTAAATTTTAAAAAATAATATTATTATCTCATAAAAGTCTTTTTATTAAATATTTACCACTATATAAATATATATATTTGTAATGTAAATTTAGAAACACTATAAATTGTATAGTGGAAATTAATTTACAGCCTATTGTAAATTAATTATAATATTAAATAACTTATAAACAAATCCTTGAAATTATTCTATCAATAAAGTAAAATCATTTTTCAAAATATTTAGCAACTCGTTTAAGATCATCAATAATATGTAAATGTTGAGGACATACTCCTTCACATTGTCCACATTCTATACAATCACTTGCTTTACCAAATGTTTTTGTTAGGTTTGCATAATATTCACCTTGTGGTGTCCAGCCTTTTTCTTTAACTTCTTGTAAATCTGCATTATATAAAGAAAAATATTTAGGTATTGGTATATTCATAGGACATCCATCTGTACAATATGAACAGCCAGTACAAGGTATTGCAATGGTTGAATTAATAATATCAACAGCTTTATGAATAAGTTCATACTCTTTATCATTTAGCGGTTTAAAATCTCTCATGTAATTAGTATTATCTAATAATTGCTCTATATTGGACATACCACTTAATACCATCATCACATTATCCAAACTTGCAGCAAAACGAATTGCCCACGAAGGAATAGACATATAAGGAGCATAATCTTTAAACATCTTTTCAACTTCAATAGGTACATTTGCTAAAGTTCCACCTTTTACAGGTTCCATAACAATAACTGGTTTATTATGCTTTGTAGCCACTTCATAACATTTACGTGATTGGACACCAGCACTATCCCAATCTAAATAATTAATTTGCAGCTGAACAACTTCAAACTCTGGATGTTCAGTTAAAACTTTGTCTAATAATTCAGGGCCATCATGGAAAGAAAAACCAATAGTTTTAACCAAACCTTGTTTTTTCTTTTCAAGTATCCAATTGAAACAATCTAACCTATTATAAACTTCAATACTATGAGTGTTAATATCATGTAATAAATAATAATCAAAATACTCAACACCTGTTTTCTTTAATTGCTCATTAAATATACGATCTCTATCTTCCTTTGTCTTTATAAATCCAGAATGAAGCTTTGTCGTTAATGTAAAACTATCACGGGGATGACGAGCTACTAATGCTTCTTTTGCAGCATTTTCACTATTAAAACCACAATACATCCAAGCCGTATCAAAATAAGTAAATCCTCTCTCTAAAAAAGTATCTACCATTTGTTTTGTCTGTTCAATATCAATCTTTGATGGATCATTTTCATCCAATGAAGGTAATCTCATTAATCCAAAACCTAATTTTTTACTATTCATATTTTCTCCTCCATTACTATTATTAGTTTATTATATTATTAAAGTTAGTTTTAAAACAAACTTTTTAAGCTATTAAGTTATTACAAAAAATGGTTATATATATTTTATCTTAAAGTGTTTAATATATCTAATGCCTATTCTTTATTATTATCTATGACTTTAAAGCATTTATAATTATTTCAATGAATTTTGCTGCTACTTTAGAAATATCTGATGTTTCTTCCATTAAACAATTGAACTCCTAATTCCTTTTCTAAATTAGCTAATTTAAGAGATAAAGTTGGCTGAGTAATATGAAGTATCTCTGCAGCTTTTGTGATATTTTCTTCTCGTGCAACTGTTAAGAAATATCTTAAAACTCTTATTTCCATCTTTATTCCTCACTTTCTTTCTATTAATACTTTACTCCTTTAAGTTAACTCCAAGTCAATGATATTTTTATAATATTTGTTTATTATCTTCATAGAAACATACATAATTGTTTTAACTTTATTTTATATATTTAATATTCATACTTAGGTATATAATCTTCTGCCTTGATTATAAAATTCTTTGGAAAATTTTTAAAAATATTTGTGCAAACGGTTGTATATTTTCTTATTTATTATTATAATTTAATTATAATAATATAATAATAATGCTTTATATAAGTATTATTAAATACAGGGAGGGTTAAAATGAATAATAATTTACCTAAAGTTGCCTATTTTTGTATGGAATATGGGCTTGATTCTGATTTTAAAATGTATGCAGGGGGGCTTGGAATACTTGCTGGAGATTATTTAAAAGGAGCAAAAGATTTAAATCTACCTTTAGTTGGCATCGGTATAAAATGGAAGCAAGGTTATGGAGATCAAGTTATTGATAAAGATGGGAAACCTTATGATGCTTATAAAAATTATGTATACGATTTTTTAGAAGATACTGGAGTTAAAGTTACAGTTAAAATAAGAAATATAGATGTAGTATGTAAAGTATGGAAAACTGAAAAATTTGGAAATAATCCTCTGTATCTTTTAGATACAGATATCCCAGAGAACAGCGAAACTTGGATTACTGGACAATTATATGGATGGTTTGGCGAAGAAAGAATTGCTCAAGAAATGGTGCTTGGAATAGGTGGAGTAAGGGCTCTTAGAGCATTAGAAATTCCTGTAGATGTTTATCATTTCAACGAAGGTCATGCAGATTTTGCAGCTCTTGAACTTATAAGAGAAAAAATGTGTTTTGGATTAACATTTGAAGAAGCTTGGAAATCTACAAGAGAAGAAGTTGTATTTACAACTCATACTCCAATAATTCAAGGAAATGAATCTCACCCAATTGAAAAATTAGAATATATGGGTGCTTTTAATGGTTTAACAAAAGATCAAATGATAAGAATTGGTGGAGATCCTTTTAATATGACAATAGCAGGGCTTAGGCTTTCAAGAAAATCAAATGCAGTTTCTGATCTTCATGCACAAACTGCAAACAAAATGTGGAAAGAAGTAGCTGGACGTTCTGAAATAATAGGAATTACAAATGCTATTCATATTCCAACTTGGGTTGATGATAGAATAACTAAAGCTTATGAAGAAAATGGAGATATTTGGTCTGCTCATATGGAAATCAAAAAAGAACTTATTTCTTTTGTTAAAGAAAGAACAGGCATAACTCTTAATTTGGATAATCTTTTAATAGGTTTTTCAAGAAGAGCTGCTCCATATAAAAGAAGTGATCTTATATTTAGTAGACCTGAAGTCATTGAACCTTATTTAAATGAAGGAAAAATTCAAATAGTATTTTCAGGTAAAGCACATCCTCTTGATGACACTGGAAAAGCAATAGTTGCTAATTTGGTTTCTATGATGAAAAAATATCCAAAAGCTGTAGTATTTCTTGAAAACTATGATATGAATATAGGTAGAATGCTTACTCGTGGAAGTGATATATGGCTTAATAATCCAATTAGACCATTGGAAGCTTCAGGTACTTCTGGAATGAAAGCTGCAATGAACGGTGTTCTTAATTGTTCAATTTTAGATGGCTGGTGGCCAGAAGCTTGTATAGATGGTATTAACGGCTGGCAGTTTGGAGATGGAGTTTCCGAAGGAGAAGTAGACGATATCAACGCTCATGATATAGACGCTCTTTATGATACACTGCTTAATAGAGTTGTTCCTACTTATTATGAAAATAGACCTAAATGGATAGAAATGATGAAAGAAAGTATTAAAACAACTAAGGAAAATTTTGGTACAAAGAGAATGCTTGAAGATTATTATAATAAATTATATATAAAATAATTAATAAAAATAAAAGATAAAAAAGAAGTTTATAGTTTGGTATAAAATTCTTTATATTTCTTTCTAACCTTAAAAATATTTATGTTATTTTTTACAAATATCAGCTAATTCTAAAAAAGAAGCGTAATTAGATTTGATTTTATATAAAACTAATTACGCTTCTTTTTTATTTATATACATTTAAAACAAATTTTTCATTAATAATTATTATGCACTTTTATTATTTTATTTTTATCTATCTATGTGTTTACTTTGTCCTATAAACTGCATAAGCTGCTCAAATGTTGGAAAACCTTCCATATCTCCTTTTACTAAAGTTGCCATTGCACCTACTCCATTTGCATATTCTGCTGCTTGTTTAATATTTAAGTTTCTAAGCAAACCTGATAAAAATCCAGCAGCAAATCCATCTCCAGCTCCAACAGTATCTTCAATATTGTCTACATTATATCCCTTAACAAAATGTCTTTCTTTTTTATTAGCAACATAACAGCCATCTTTACCAAGTTTAAGTGCTATGGTATCACAACCTAATTCTATAAATTTATCTATAATTTTATCTTTATCTTTAGTTGAGAGAAGTAATTCCCCCTCTTCAATTCCAGGAAAAACTATATCAGACATTTCAGCTATTTTAAGAAGTACTGGTTTTGCTTCTTCTATACTCCAAAGCTTAAGTCTTATATTAGGGTCAAAAGATACTATAACTTGATTTTCCTTTGCTATTTCTATAGCTTTAAATACTGCTTCTTTACAGCTTTTAGAAAGTGCAGGAGTTATACCAGTTATATGAAATATTTTACATGATTTTATATATTCATAATCTATATCCTCTATAGAAAATTTACTTGCAGCTGAATCATTTCTATAATAATATACAGTTGGGTTTGCATTAATAAATCTTTCTTTAAAAAGTATACCTGTATTTCTTTTTTTATCTATTTTTACTTTAGATATATCAATACCTTCTCCTCTTATAATAAGCTGAATATATCTTCCAAACTCATCATCTCCAAGCTTTGAAAACCATCCTGCTTTATGCCCTAGTCTGCTTAATGCTATGGCTGTATTTGATTCAGCCCCTCCTATAGATTTAGTAAAGTTATTAACATATCTTAAAGGACCTTTAGTATCTGGAGAGAAGATAACCATACTTTCTCCAAAAGTTATCATATCAAATTCTCTTTTATCAGTTTTTATAACACTATTTACTAAAGCATTCATAAATTCCATAACCTCATCTTTAATAAAATTTATTTTAATCTGGCTTTTTTAACTTCTTCAACAAATTTAGATGCTGTTTCTGTTATCAATTGATAATCTCCAGTTTTTGCTCCCTTTGTTAAATCACTTCCTGTTCCCACAGCAACAGCACCAGATTTTATCCAGTCTTTAACGTTATCTAAATTTACTCCTCCTGTTGGCATAAAATTACCTTGAGGTAGAGGCCCTTTAAATGCACTTATTATAGATGGTCCAAAAGCACTTCCTGGAAAAACTTTAATTATTTCCGCTCCTAATTCAAGAGCTTGAATAGCTTCTTTAACAGTCATTGCTCCTGGCATAATTGGAATTCTATATCTATTACAAAGCCTTATTGTTTCTTCATTTATACTTGGGCTTACTATATATTTTGCACCTGATAATATACATAATCTAGCTGTTTCTGGATCTAAAACTGTTCCTGCTCCAATTATTACATCTTCATTTTTATAGATTTCTGAAAGTTCTTTTATAATATCAACTGCTCCTGGAACTGTCATAGTTATTTCTAACGCTTTAATTCCGCCTTTTTTAACTGCATCAATTATTTTTATTCCTTCATCTTTAGACTCTGCTCTTATTACAGCAACTACTCCGCTTTCAATTATTTTTTCAATTGTCCTAATTCTTTCCACAAAAATTCCCCCAATCATCAACTCTTTTGACATAGTTTCATAATATGAAACTATGTTTCATATTTATATTACTATTATTATAATACTACTATGTAAAAAAAATTACTAGCTATTTTAATAAAATAACTAGTAATTTTTTAAATATCCAAGCTGTTTTGAAATTTCTTTTGCAGTATTAAGTAGTTCTTTTTTTATATAGGGTAATTTTTCTTCTGTAATATAAAAAACTGGACCAGATACACTTATAGAGGCAGTTATATCTCCTTTTCTATCATATATTGGTGCAGCTATACATCTTATTCCTTCCTCACATTCCATTTCATCTACAGCATATCCATTTTTTCTAACATCTATTATTTCTTTTATAAAATCATCTATATTTGTAATAGTATTATTTGTATGCTTTTTCATCTCTTTATTTTTTAATATATTAATAATTTCTTCGTTATTAAACTTTGAAATCAATATTTTTCCCATAGCAGTACAATATAAAGGTACTCTCTTACCAATTTGAGAATTCATTCTAACACTTCCGTGTCTTAATCCTTCAACCTTATCTATATATACTGCTTCATCTCCATCTAATATTGAAAGATGAATAACTTCGTTAACTTTTTCAGACAATTTTTCTATATAAGCTCTTGCAATATTTCTTACATCCATTCTATCTAAAACAGCACTTGCAAGAAATAGTACTTTAGTTCCTAATAAATATTTATCTGAATCTATTTCTTTTTCTATATAGCCTTTATTCATTAATGTTTTAAGAAGTCTATGAACAGTGCTTTTATGAAGATTAACTGCATTAGCTATTTCAGTGATTCTGCAAGATTTTTTTTCTTCTGCTAAATACTCAAGTATAGATAAAACTCTTTCTACAGATTGAACAGAATTTTCTTCTTTAAGTGGCAATTCCATCTCCCCTTCTTGTTTCATATTATAAAACTTAGTTTTATAATATTTATTTTATATATAAACTAGCAATAAAGCAATTAGTTTTTATTTTACTATTTCACGCAAGATATTGCTAGTTGAAAAAAATAATTTCATGTATTATAAAAATATATTCCTTCATAAATTTAAAAACAATATTATTTTTATCTCATTATAATATAAAAATTAATTTTTTATTAAAGTAAATTTTACATAGAAAGGAGTAAAAAATGGAAAATAGTTTAAAGGATTTTAAAAAAAATAAAAAATTTTTAGTATGCATTGACTCTGATGGCTCTGCTATGGATACCATGGAAATAAAGCACAAAAAATGCTTTGGTCCTAAAGCTATAGAGGAATGGGGCCTTCAAAGCATTGAAAATAAATTTATGGAAGTTTGGAATAATGTTAATTTATATTCAAAAACAAGAGGTATTAACCGCTTTAAAGGTCTTGTAAAAACGTTTGAATTATTATCAGATGAAGGTTTTTATATACCAGATTTTTCATCAATTTGTAAATGGACAAAAGATTCCAATGAGCTTTCCAATCCTGCACTTGAAAAAGCTATAAAACTTACAGGAGATAAACAACTTATTAAAGCATTATCATGGAGTAAAAAAGTTAATAAAGATATTAATAAATTATCAGAAAACAATAAGCCTTTCCCTAATGTAAAAGAAGGAATTAAAATTATTAGTACTGTTGCAGATATTGTTATAGTTTCTTCTGCAAACAGCAGTGCTTTAAATTCAGAATGGTCACATCATGGTCTATTACCTTATGTAAAGGTTATGCTTGGACAAGAAGCCGGTACTAAAGCAAAATGCATTGCCAGCTTAAAAAAAATTGGTTATCTTGAAGATGAAATACTTATGATTGGAGATGCACCTAGTGATTTAGATGCTGCATTAAAAAATGAAGTCTTATTTTATCCAATACTTGTTGGTAAAGAATCTTTTTCTTGGCAACGTTTAATTAGTGAAGCTTTAACAAAATTTATAAATAATAATTACAAAGGGGAATATCAAGAAAGTTTAATTAAAGAATTTAATTCAATATTGAAATAAAATTTTATAGGAGGAAAAACAAATGCCATTATTAGTAGATTTAAAAGCTAAACCATATTATTTAAATGATGAAGATATAGCATGGGTAGAAAATACCATTGCAAAAATGACTATTGAAGAAAAAATAGGTCAATTGTTTATTAATTTATTTTGCGACTTTGACCTTGAAAAATCTAAAGAATTGCTTGATAAATACCATATTGGAGGAGTAAGATACCAAAACGGTACTATAAATGAAGTATATGAATTATTATCAACTCTTCAAAAAAATAGCAAAATTCCTTTACTTATAGCCGCAAACTGTGATTCAGGTGGAGATGGAGCTGTTAAAGAAGGAACTTATATTGCTTCTGCAGCACAATGTGAAGCTTCAGGAAATGAAAAAACAGCTTACAATGCAGGGCTTGTAAGTGGTCGCGAAGCTAGTGCATTAGGTGTTAACTGGAACTTTGATCCTTGTGCTGATATTTTAATGAATTGGAGAAACACAATTGTTAATACTAGAGCCTATGGTACAAATGCAGAGTCAGTTATCAATTATACAAGTGCTTATATTAAAGGTTTAAGAAAAAGCAATATAGCTTCTTGTGCAAAACATTTCCCCGGTGACGGTACTGAAGAAAGAGATCAACATTTGGTTCTTGGTGTAAACGAACTCAGTGTTGAAGAATGGGATAATAGTTTTGGCAGAGTTTATAAACATTTAATTGACGAAGGCTTAATGACAATAATGGCTGGACATATTGCACTACCAAATTATCAGTATAAATTAAATCCTAATTTAAAATATGAAGATATTTTACCTGCAACCTTATCTCCAGAATTAATAAACGGATTATTAAAAGAACATTTAAACTTTAATGGATTAGTTGTAACTGATGCTTCTCATATGATAGGTATGGCAGCTGCTATGAAACGTAAAGATTATGTCCCAGCTGCAATAGCTGCTGGTTGTGATATGTTTTTATTTTTTAATGATTATGAAGAAGACTTTAATTTCATGCTAGATGGATATAAAAATGGAGTAATTACAGAAGAACGTCTACATGATGCTCTCCGTAGAATTTTAGGATTAAAAGCTGCTCTAAAATTACATGTTAAACAAAAGGAAGGAACATTAATCCCTCCTAAAGAAGGTCTTAAAATTATTGGCTGCAAAGAACATTTAGATATGGCTAAAGAATCTGCAGACTTAGGTATATCATTGATAAAAGATACTTGGAATCAACTTCCAATAAAGCCAAGCACTCATAAGAGAATAAGGCTTCATACTTTATTTGGTGAAATTGGAGGAATTACTAATGGATCAAAGGAAGCAGAAAAAATAATTATTGAAGAACTTGAAAGAGTTGGTTTTGAGGTTACTTTACACGATGGAACTACTAGAGATAAAGGTAAAACATCTGATTTATCAAAGAATTTTGACGCCGCATTTGTTTTTGCTGATATCGTAGGATATGCAGCTGAAAACAATTATCGCATAAGATGGAAATGTCCAATGTCTAGTGATATTCCATGGTATATACATGAGATACCAACTGTATTTGTTTCACTAAACTATACTACTCACTTAACGGATGTACCTATGATAAAAACATATATAAATGCTTATAAAGATACAAGAGAAATTATTCGTCAAACAATTCAAAAGATAATGGGTGAATCAGAATTTAAAGGCACTCATTTTAATGAACATGTATGGTGCAATATGTGGGAAACTAAAAGATAAAAAATAGGGGAGTGTAATTAGAGTTGATTTTTCACAAAACTAATTATACTCCCCTTTATTTTTATATACATTAGTCAATCTCCTAATGAAATATAAATTCTAATTCTTTGGTATAACATTTAATTCTCTATTAATGACACTTAATAGTTCTTTTGGTATATTAAATCTTGAGCGTTTAGACATACTATTTATAGTCATTAATCCCATCATTACTTTAAATGTAGGTTCTTCAGCTAAATCACCAAAATATTTTTTAAATACATTTTTGGCTTCTTCATTTTTGTAAAGCTCTTCTATGGTATCAAATATAGAATAATAGCCTTCCTTAATAGTTACTTCTTGAACATTTGATAAATCAAACTTTTCAAACCAGTTAGTTACATTCTTCTTTTCGGGCTTTATAAAAATATAGCTTTTATCAATTTCTAAAACATCATTTAAAATCATCTCATCCGTGTAAACATTGTTACCTTTATCAAAAGCCTCTACTTTAACAATGTTTTGTCCTAAAGATAATTTAACAGTATTAAATTTTTTCATCGGTTCATTGCTATTAATTTCATTTATAAACTGATTATTAACATAAAGTTTAATCTGTTCTAAATTAGATAATACAACTATGTCGTTTATATCTTTATGCCTATTGATAAATCTTTTTCCAGCTAATTTAACAAAAGGTTTCTTTGACCAATAAGCTTTATATAAATAAAATGCATCCTTTTTAATTTTTCTATCTATAGTTACTAAACCTTTTTGATTTATACCTTTTTCTCCGCCTTCATTTCTAATTTCACTTCCAAAATCGAACATAGCCCATACATAACCACCTAAGACAAACTTTCTCTCGTTCAAAGTTCTAAGTGCATTCTCATGAAAAATCAGCTGATATTCTTCAGTATAATCCATTATTCTTGGATTATATGAATGTAATTTAGGATTAGCATCTACTCCATACTCTGTAACCATAATTGGTATGTTAGGTCTTGTTTCATGAAATTTATCTAGTCGCTTTCCTAAATCTTGCATTTCTTTATAATACCAACCATAGTACAAATTATATCCAACAAAATCCGTTAATTCATTTAGAGGACTTTCATTTACTACAGAGTGAATATTGGCCTGAGCAACTAATCTGTTTGGATCTAATTTTTTAGCAATACTTACAAGTTCTTTTACCATTTCATATATATTTTCATTTTCTATTGCTATAGTAATTTCATTTTGAACTCCCCAGCAATATATAGAACTATGATTATATGCTTGTTTAATTAGTTTTTCTAATTGGTCTTTAGCATTCTTATTTTGCTTATCGCAGGTTGTTGGTATGCTAATGAACGGAATCTCTGCCCATACAAGCAGTCCTTCTCTATCGCATAGGGTATAGAAGTAATCATGGTGTTGATAATGAGAAAGTCTAATGCTATTTGCACCTATTTCTTTAATAATTGACATATCCAAATCCATATGTTCTTTAGTTAGAGCATTACCAACTCCTGCAAAATCTTGATGACGACTAACACCCTTTAGTTTTATAGGATTACCATTTAAAAAAATCCCTTTATCTGAAGTAATCTCTATAGTTCTAAAACCAACTTCAATAGTTCTTATATCATATATCCTATTTTCGCAGAATAATTTAGCTTCTAATTTATAAAGATAAGGATTTTCTATTCCCTGCCAAAGCTTTGGATTATTAATCTTTTCTGTAAACTCAAATTGTGAATCTCTTAAAACTATAACATCTACTCTTTTATTAAAAACTGTATTTTCTTCTTTATCTAAAAGTCTAAATTCAATCGTTCCTTCTTTAACTTCAGATAATTCATTCACAACTCTGCCTTTTACATTTAATTCAAAAATATTTTTGCCAATATTTTTTTGAGTTAAATATATACCATCTCTCCCATTATCCATTAAATCAAAATGAAGAGCTTCTTGAATTATTAAGCTCACTTCACGATATAATCCACCATAAAATGAAAAATCAGCCATTAGTGGATATACATCTTCATAATGACTATTGTCTACCATGATAGAAATTAAATTTTCCCTTGGCTTTAAGAAAGGACTTAAAAATACTCTATACATTGAAAATCCACATCTATTTTCTCCAGCTAATTGTCCATTTATATATACTTTGGAGATAAGGCCAGCTGCGCCTATTTCTAAAAAAATAAATTTATTCAAATCTTCATCATTTATATCTAATTTCCTTTGATAAAAACATTGACCTTTATACATTCCGTCCCCACTTTGCCCATCTATAGCATTAAAACAATGGGGTAAAGATATAATCTCAGCATTATATATTTCTTCTTTTATAAAAGTTTCATCTTTTTCTTTAGTAAAAAGCCATTTATCATTTAATTCTATTATTTTCAATTATTATCACCTATCTCTAATAAAATCTTTTTTATTTTATCTAGAAGTTCACCAATTGTAATAAGTGAACTTCTAGATAATTATTTAATTTTTGACATTAGATTTTTGTTCTAGTTCGTAAGCTTCTTTGTCTGCTTTTCTAAAAAATGGATACCAGACTATCATTTCTAAAAGTACAAGTACAACTTGCAACATAGCTATTTTCCAGCTTCCTTGCATTAGCCCGCTGAATATTATTGGCATACCGCTCATTGGTGGTATGCCGGCTACCCTAGGAACTAATCCTATAACTGTTAAAACATAAGCAATAATTATATTGATAGCATTCATAAATATAAATGGTATAGCAAATCTAAAATTGAAAACTAACGGTGTACCAAAAACCAATGGTTCACTTATTCCGAAAATAGATGGTAAGGCTGATAATTTACCTAATGTTTTATATTGCTTACTCTTAGCAAATAACAACATCAAAAGTGCGAACCCAATTGCGCTAGCACTCATTGTATAAGTACTTACAAAGGCACGTCCTGTTATATTAGGAAGTGGTTGTCCTGCTGAGTAAGCAGCTAATTGAGCTACATCCATTGCTGTAAATATCGGAAGAATAACTGAATAAATAACTAATGTTCCGTGAATTCCAAAGAACCATAATACTTGTGCAAATGTCCATAATATTATTATAGATATAATATTTCCACCTACGCCTTGAAGTGGAATTTGAACAAATGAATAAATAAAAGCATGTATTGTTTTATACGGAGTTGCTGAAAAAATACCTGAAACAATTAGGAATAATATAATAACTGAAAATCCTGGAATTAAGCTGATAAAACTGCTAGAAACTATTGGAGGTACGCTTGCAGGCATTTTAATGGTCCAACCTTTTTGCTTAACATATATATAAAGCCTTGTTGATATTAAACTTATAATAATTGCTGAAAAAATACCTTTTGCACCCAACCAATCTACAGGGATTGAAGTTATATTTATGTTATTTACCTTATTCACTGCAATTGGTGTAACTATAAAAAAGCAAACTGTTGATAATAGTGCCGGAACTATTGGATCTTCCTTAAATTGTTTTGCATAACTTCCAGCTATAGTAAGCAAAAATACTACAGCCAAAAAATTTGTGGAAAATTGTATTCCTATATTTAAAGCTGCTGCAATTCCATGTCTTGCAATAAAATTTTTGTAAGCAGGTATTGGAAGGTTTAAGAATAATGAGGCAAATGCACCGAGCAATGTAACGGGTAATGCTGCCATCATTCCTCCACTTACTCCATTTGTTAATTTACTCTTTTGAATTTTATTCATAATTGGAGCAATTTTTTTAGATATAGTTTTGGAATTAAAATTAACCATTGTTAAATCCCCCTCTAAAATATTATTTTTTATTGATTTTTCACATAATAAATTAATTCAATAACGCAAGTGCATCTTTTAACACCTTTTCACCATTCATTGTTCCATAATCCATTAAATCTATTACGGCAACTTTAATTCCTTTGGACTCATACTGTTCTTTTATATCATCTTCCATATATGAAATCTGCGGTCCTAAAAGCAATACATCCGTAGGCCCCTCATAATCTTCAAATTTCGACTCTGACATAGCAATAATCTTAGCCTCGATACCTTGTTTTTTAGCAGCTTCCTGCATTCTAGCCATTAACATACTTGTTGACATACCTGCTGCACATATTAATGTAATATACTTCATGACTTATTCCTCCTAAAATTTAATTATTAAACATATAAAATAAAAGCGATTTGGGTTTTATATGTTATTTTCTAAATTCTTCATACATATCTATCATTTCCTGAGCTAAATCAAATATTGTCATAGCGTTCATTAAATGATCCTGAGCATGAACCATAAGTAAAGTTACTTCTACATGATCTCCTGCTGCTTCACTTTGAATTAGATTAGTCTGAATCTCATGAGCCTTGCTTAGAGCCTTATTCGCTTCATTTATTTTTTGTTTTGCAAGATTCATATTACCTTTCTTAGCTGCTCTAATAGCCTGCATTGCTTTGCTTCTTGCATCACCTCCATTAACAACTAATTCCATAACTATTTGCTCCATTGATGTCATTTCCATTGCTCCACCCTCTATTCTTATAGTTTAATTTGTATTTCACTTATATATAAAAGCAATTATCGTGCCAAAATAAAATTCATGTAATAAAAAATATTAAAACCTTTAAATTAGGTATTTACAATTAACTAGGAATAATAAAAAAGGTTTTAAAAAAGCTTTAATGTGTTTAGCTTTTTCAAAACCTTTTCAAAACACGTCACTAATGTGTTTTGTTTTTTCTACTTTTCATATTAAATAAATTCATAAGATAACATATTTCATCATCTGAAATTACAATAGCGTACTTAGTATTTAAAAATGCACATTCGCTTTTAATTACCCTAAAAAATTCTTGATTTTCTTTGATATATTCCTCTTTCCATATATATTCTTCTATAGTCCCATTCCCACTTAATCTATCAATCATACATGCCATATGCAGTGTTATACCTATAATAGCATTTGAAGTCAATTTTATATTTAATGTTTTCGCAACAGTTCTACAAAACTTCTTAATGTCTTTAAGTACAACCTTGCTATCAACATTTTTTAATTGATGTTCTAGTGATTCCTGCATCTTAACATAAATTCTTTCTCTATCTATAATCTCTTGTATATCTTTATTAGACTTTCCTTCAATAATATCATCCAATTTAAACTGTGGATAGTCTACCTTTAGTTCAAACGGGCTGACTATAGCTATTATTTCATATTTATATGATAATTTTATCAATCTTTCATATATACTTTCTTTTCCTATATAATTCACAGGAATAATTTCAAGTAAGCTACTCTCGTAAATAAGTCTTTCTTTTAAAATATTTATTATTGCCTTAGCAGTACCTTCCCCTGTGGTACACACTGTTACTATAGCAAACCTCTTTTCTTCAATTGTCTCTGGTATATAATCCAGCATATTACTGTCATACAGATTATTTACCTCTAATGTATCTCTATATATTTCATCTAAGGAATATCCTATCATTGCTTTTCTTGTAGCTTCAATACAATGCAGAGTACTTGCTAAAGGAATTGTTCTGGTTTTTATCTTAAATTCATTTTCAATTTCCTTGCTGAAGGTCGTAAGTGATCCCATATCAACTAAAAATAGAATATCTGAATTAATATTGTTCTGCCTTATATATTCTCTAGTTTTCTGTAATATAACCTGAGGTTTTTCATCTATAGGAGCATTTATACCTTTAGCATATTTTGTTCCCAAAAGTTCATTAACCGTTTCCGCCATAGATGTAGCAGTATTTCTACCATGAGCTATAATTATTATTTTTACATTATTATTAATACAATGTATATTATTATCATTATAAACTAAAAACATTGTTATGAATCCAGCTTCATCTAATGGCATCCTAATATCTATATATTGCTCTATTATTTTCAAAACATCTACTGCTATATTAAATTCTGATGGATATTCTTTTCGTATCATATTTAGGTTTGGATTTTCAATTTTCTTGTTTCTTCTAATTCTATCTACAGAACTATTTATGTGAACTGCCAAACCATAATATATCTGCTTATCAAGCTTTCTATTAAGCTCCACTTCACAAAAGTTAATAACTTTTTCAATAACTTTCATAATACTAGGTTCTATAATATTTTCTAATGATGTAGTATCTATTTTATCAGAAAACTTATTCATATATTTTTTAAAATAATCTTCTATATCTCTTTCAATTTCTTCCTGAAATTTTTCCCCTTTTATGCCTCTTGATTTAAGCTCTCTTTTTTTCATGTCAAGCATTTCATAAATATTTATTTCCTTATCATTTTCTTCAAAAATTATATTTTTTTCATTTCTATCAAAAACACAATATCTTTTATTAATATCAATTAATTTAGCCCATAGCTGTCTGTGCTCTGTTTCTTTAAATAAGCCTTCTCTTATGTAAAGAGGTAAGTCTAAGCTGTTTATGCTTATATCATTTTTCTTATTAGACAAAAAATCAGCATATGCTTTTGCACAAGCAAGTTGTATATCAGATTTTAATTGTCCTACATTGTTTTCACAATCATAGGATAAAAATGCTTTTATTGAATTAATAGATACTTTTATATTTTTCCCAAGTCTTATAGACTCTTCAATCATAAACTGTTTTATAAGATTGAATCTTTCCTCCATTCCTCTATCTCTTAGTGGTGGAATAGTAATTACCATAGGAATTCTTCTAGTAAAAGTCCTTAAGAGATTAGCATTTGGATCTTCTGTAGTTGCTGCTATTATAAGAACTTTTGCTGTTCTTTCACAATCAGTTTCGCCCAACCTTCTATACACTCCTCTATCTATAAATGTAAAAAACATTTCCTGTCCTTCTGCTGGAAGTCTATGAACTTCATCTAAAAACAAAATCCCACCATCAGCCTTCTCTAGCAATCCTTCCTTGTCAAAATTCGCTCCTGTATAAGCGCCTTTTTTAACACCAAACAACTGGCCTAAAAGCAACTGAGGATTATTAGCATAGTCTGCACAGTTAAAAGTTATAAATGGACTTCCCTCTCTCTTCACTTTCATTTCAATCGCATATCTATATATTAATGCTGCAAAAGTAGATTTACCTACACCAGTTTCACCAAGTAATAAAATATTCATACCATTTGGAGGATATAATATGGCAGCTTTAGCCTGCTCAATTGCCCCATACAAACTTGGATTTGCTTCCGAAAATTTCTTTATAATTGATATATTTTGTATATTCCCGCCCTTAAATGGCTTATATAAAGTAGGCTTGCCCTTAATTTTAACAATCCTGCCATCTTCAAAAAGCCTATTTAAATCATTACTTACATTCGCTCGATTAAGATTCAACTCTTTGGCAATATCTGAAGCAGTTATTCCATTTTCATTATTTTTACTAAGTTCTATAAGTTTTTGAAATACTAAATCTATTCTTTTCATGGTTAATCACCAAATAACTTTCCTTTCAATGGTTGTTTTTACAACTGTATCATCCTATATAAAACTGCTTAAAAGCACCTCCAATATATTACCTTTGAGGCATCCTCTCTCTATGATCTCATTATATCAACCTTTCTATGTGTCCGTCAATTCAAGTATAATTCAATCGATATTAATCACGAAGAAGCAAATAACAGAGAAAATTTTGGTCATTGGTAAAAAAATCTACTGGCAATGCTATTTTAAGCCCTTAATGCAGATTATTATAGAACTCACTTGTAGTTTATCAATGGTAAAGTCTATCCTAGTTGCTATTAACATAGTACAAGTTTATTTTAAAAACATAAAATACTTGATTGTATAAGGTCATTTTTTGACGTAGGCTCTGTTGAAGGTGTAGTTAAGCCTGATGAAGTGTTTTTTGCAGAGAGGTTTAAAAGTACAAAGTCTTCCAAAATGTCAAGAAAATCTCATAAAAAAGGTAACAAATTAAAAAGAGAGATATTTATAACGAGCAAGTATGCATTTCTACTGCTATTGACATACATGGTAATTTAATTATGGAACTATTATATATAAAAGTAGAATGGACATATCAATAATTAAAAACCTCATGATATAGTATAATAACTTTGTGGTGACAGTCATAACCGTTATATTTAATTTTCTCATAATTTTTCTTCAGACTTAAATATATAAAAATAAGTATAATTTCATCTATTTGGAAAATTGTTTTTTTATTATATAGTTATTAAAAGTGGTAATATATAAATGTAAATGCATAAAATAGATTTAATAAGTAGTTAAACCAAATATATAATTTTTTAAAAAATATAATTTTAAAGTAATATTAGAGGAAGTTATGGACTTCCTCTAATATTATGACTAATATCAACATTATATTAAAACACATCCAAAATTATAAATTTTATACTTTATCAATAGCAGCCTTTTTAAGAGCAATTTCTTTTTTTATCTTATCCATGGTAGCATTATCAAGGTGATACCATTTCATTGCTAAAATTGAAGCTATATGTCCTAATATTGGGAGCCCATATACACAGAACAATATACCAATATAAAATTTTGTATTTAATGCTGTATTTGGTTGAATTACTACATTTCCATAACCAGCCCATGCAAGAACAATTCCAATAATAAATGAAGATAAAGATGAAATTATTTTATCAACAAAAGAAAATAAAGTTCCCATCATTCCAGGTACAAATCTTCCACTTCTATAAGTTTCATAATCTGAGCAGTCAGCTATCATAGGTATAACTATATTACCAGATATACCCATAACTCCTGTTTGTATCGTCATTAAAACTAAAAGTATTATAATGCCTGTATACGATTTAGTTAATATTGGTGTTAATGCAAGATTTAAAAATAGCATTAACATACTTGCCCAAGATGAACTAACAAAAGCCTTCTTTATACCTGCTTTTCTTGACCAATTTACACCTAAAGTTGTAATTATCATAACTGGTATAGCATTAGCAAGAGAGAATTTTCCCTGTAATGAAGAATTTAATAAAATATTAGAAAAGAAATATACTTGTGCACCTCTTAAAGCCGTTGATGCTAATTTATCTGTTGAAGCTGCAATAACAAGCATTTGTATTGGTCTATTATGTTTTAAAATATCTAAATAATCTTTAAATTTAACTTGTACATTATTTCCCCCTAATCCAAAAAATTCTGTTCTATCTTTTTGCCATATTCCTATTATAGCTAAAATAGTAAATATAAAAGATATTGTCATAAAAATTAATGAAGCATCCTTCCAAAGATTAGGATCAATCATATTTTTAGGATACTTAGGAGCCATAAATGCTGTAAGCAAAAATGTGCCACCACTAAATAAAATAGTATTATATACAGCATCAAACATTGTAAACACAGGACGTTGTTTTGGATCATTTGTTAAAACTGCCTGAGCACCTTTTGTTACTGTACATTGCAATGTATATCCTATAATATATATTACATATATTATAGTCGTATACCAATATTTTTGATTTATAGACCAGTTTGCTGGCGTTCTAAATATCATATTTACACTTATAAACAATATTATATTCCCTACTATCATAAATGGTCTAAATTTACCAAATTTTCCGTCTGTTTTATCCATTAAGTATCCTACTATTGGATCAGTTACTGCATCCCATATACGCATACTCATTGCTATTGAACCTACAACTACTGCTGCAAGCCCAAGAATATTTTGTGTAAAAAATGCATAAAAGCCCATTATAAACATAGCAATGTTAGTTGCAGTATTGTTCAATGCAAAAAAACCTATTTGCCATGTTTTAGCTGTATTATATTCTGACTTTTGGCTTACTTTTACATCAACTATTTCTGTTTTCATTTAATATTTCCCCCTCAAAAATTTAAACTTAACTTTGTAAAAACAAGAAATTTTTTATTTAATATTTTTGTTGTACTTATATCTCGCCTCCTTTGAATATTCTGTTTTTATAAATTCTAAAATTTTACTTTCGTAGTTTATCTTCATTAACTACTCGTTTTAAATTTGTTATAGCATAAGAATACATGAAATCGTTTTTTTAATCTCGTAATATCTTGCGAAAAATCGTAAATTATATATAATATATTTTAATAAATATTTTTAAAGGAGGATTTTAAATGTCTCAATTAGAAGATGTAATTAAGCGGCTTTGCAAATTCGCACTTAATTTTTCTAACATTGATACTTTTTTTATAAATTCAATGTCAAATATAAAATTCGAATACTCCTATAATAAACTTCCAAAATCATTAACCCCATATTTTTCAAATATAATTAATATGCTTAAACTTAACGAGCCCGCTTCTAAATATAATGTAATATTTCACTCTAATTCATATAGACTAAATTTTATATCTGCTAAAATATATAATGGCAATGATTATCTTGGGAGCATACTAGTAGGCCCTTTTCTTTTGGAAGAACCCACAGTTTTAATGATTGAAGCTGTAATTTCAGAAAATAATATGGCAATTTCTCTAAAAAATTTACTTAAACAGTATTACTTGTCTTTACCCATGATTAGTGCATATAAAGCAAAAACAATTGCTGAATTTCTTTTTTATTTAATATCTACTTTTCGTTATGATTGCTTTGAAGAGCCTAAAATAGGTAATTTAACTTATGACTTTAAAACAGAATACATTGTTTCACGTGATATGATAAAAGAAAATACTGAACGTACAATAGAAATTATAGAAAAACGCTATAATATTGAAAATGCATTTTTACATGCAGTTGAATCAGGTAATAGAGAACTTTTAGAAGATATAGTTAATGAATCTAATTCCATTTTTTCAAAAATTCCTGATAGAGTTCCTAACGATCCTCTTCGTTCACGAAAAAATTTAAGCTTTGTACTTAACACTTTATTAAGAAAAGCTGCAGAAAGAGGAGGAGTTCATCCTATATATATTGATAGCATTTCAGAAAAATATGCTGTTCAAATAGAGAGATGCACCTCTATAAATCAAATAATAGAATTAAACAATTCTATGTATTTCGGCTACTGTGATGCTGTAAGAAAGCTTTCAACAAAAAATTTCAGTCCTTTAGTACGAAAAGCTATAGATTATATAAGAATAAATTTAAATCAGGATTTAAGCCTTGAATCTATATCTAGTGCTATACATTCAAATGCTTATGATCTTTCCAGACAATTTAAAAAGGAAACTGGTGAAACTATAACTGAATATATAAATAAAAAAAGAATTAATGAAGCTATATATATTTTAGAAAATGAAAACGTATCTATCACTGATGCAGCATATACAGTTGGTTTTAACGATGTAAATTATTTTACAAAGGTATTTAAAAAAATCAAAGGAGTAACTCCATCAAAATTTAGGAAAATTAAAAATAATTAAATTTTATAAAAAATACCCTCCGATTAAATCGGAGAGTATTTTTTGTTATGATTTTTTAATTTTTGTTAATTCTTTATTAAGCATATAAATAACTTTTTCATTTAACATATCTTCCATAGAAGCTACATCATCAATTTTCATACTTTTCATCATATTATACATAGGTTGTTCTTCAAAATTTCCTAGATATTTTTTAAGTATTGCCTTAGCCTCTTCATTTTTCATAATTTCATCAAAAGTACAATGAGTTGAATATACATCGTCAGTAATTTCAATCTTTTCTATTTCTTCTACTTTAATATCACTTAAATCAGGCATTTTAAACCAATTTGAAACTATTCCACTTTTATCTTTTTGTGGAACTTGATAACTTGGGTTAGGCTGATTTACTTTATTAAATTTAGCTATATCTTTTAATAAAGTATCATTTTGTTTAGACACAGCCTTAATTTCATTTAATCCTTCTTTTAATTCAACATTTTCAAAAATAAATATCTTATCATTCCCTATCTTTGTTTCTAACTTTTTGTCATTAATATAAAGAGTTACATTATCGCAATTAGAATAAACTTTTACAGTGATTTTATCTTCTGCTCTATCTACAAAACGCTTACTTGTTATATGAACAAATTTTTCATCTGACCAATGTGCTTTATACATATAAAATGCATCTTTCTTAATTTTTCTATCATAAGTAATTAATCCTTTATTATTTCTTCCTTTTACTCCACCTTCATCTCTTATATTAGCTCCAAAATCAAACATATTCCATACATAAGTCGCCCAAAGGAAAGCATGTTTTTCAAATATTTTCCAAACTTTTTCATGATATAAGGCGTGATATTCTTCAGTATAATCTTTTACCTTTGGATTATTAGTATGATACTGAATAATACCTTCAGCGCCATATTCAGATATACATAATTTAACATTAGGATTTACTTTATGAAAATTATCAAGCCATTCTTCAAAATCTTCTACTTTGCCTTGATACCAACCATAATATTTATTATATCCAACTACATCAGTTATATAGTTATATTCATCCTTATCATCTACAAACATAACATTTGCCATTGTTGTTAATCTAGTTGGATCTTCTTTTTTAGCTAACTCATTTAGCTCCTTAACAAGCTTTCTAGTCTCTATCCTATCTCCTCCTATTTGTATTTCATTCTGTATACCCCAGAAAAAAATTGATGGATTATTATAATTTTGTCTAATCAATTCTATCATTTGCTGCTTTGCATTGATACCCTCTATATCATTTTTAGACATAACGGATATAAATGGTATTTCAGCCCATACTACCATTCCTTCCTTATTACATAAGTCATAAAAATATTGATTATGTTGATAATGAGCAAGTCTAATTGAATTTGCACCAATTTCTTTAATTAATTCCATATCTTCTATTTGTTCTTTTTCGGTAATTGCCCACCCCATATCTTTTCTATCTTGATGTCTTGAAACCCCTTTTAATCTAATATGTTCACCATTTAGATAAAAACCTTTTTCAGGATCAACTCTAAAAAATCTTACTCCAAATGGAATTAAAAGCTCATCAATAGTATCATTAAAACTTGTCATATATACTTTTGCTTTATACATATATGGATTTTTTCTACCATTCCATAAAATTGGCTTTTCTATAATAACAGGAACTTTTATTTCTTTATTTTCACCTTTAGATATCATTACTTCTTTTGCAGCATAAGTTACAACATTACCTTCTAAGTCGAGTATATCTGTCCAAAATCTTATTTTTTTATCTTCTAAACTATCATTAACTAACTTAGCTTTAATTGTTAATGAAGCTTTCTCATGACTTACATCTTCTTGAATTATATATATTCCCTTACTACCATAATCCATTAAATCAAAATGAACATCATCAGTAACAATAATATTAACATTACGATATATTCCACCGTAAAAAGTAAAATCTGCCATTTGAGGATATACATCATCTACAACTGTATTATCTACCTTTACAGATAAAACATTTTCGCCTCCAAATTCAACAACATCAGTTATATCAAATCTAAAAGTAGAATAACCGCCTCTATGTTGTCCTATATAATTACCATTTACATATACATCTGTAATACTGTTGGATCCATTAAATTCAATAAATATTTTATTTTTTTCTTCTAAACTATTAATAAGAAATTTTTTTCTATACCAACAAGCCCCTTTATAAAAATTAAAACCATTTGCTCCATCAATAGCATTCCAAGTATGCGGAACGTTTACAATTTCCCAAGTTTCATCGTTATAATTTTTTTCCATTGCTTTTTCTTCATCATTTCGTTTAAACTTCCATGAGTTATTAATATTAATAATTTTTCTCATTTCCTCATCCTCCCATTTTAATTTTTATTATTAAAATAACATTAATATAAATTAACTTTTGTCCAGTTAAGCAGTAAAATAAGTTAATTTTTAATACTTTATTCAAATAACAATTATATTATATTATTTATTGTAGTCGTATACTCGTACTATTTTGCACTATTTAGTAAATTATTGTAACAATATCATAAAAATTTTATATTTTTATAAACTCCTATAAGTGCAAAAATGTCAAGTATTTACTACTTGACATCTACTTGATTTATTTTATTATACATAGCTTTATAAAACTGCTTAGGAGTAAGCCCATATTCATTTTTAAAAGCTCTAAAAAAATTAGAGTAATCACCAAAACCACACTGTTTATAAACATCAATAATAGGAATCCCATTAAGTATTAATTCTTTTGCCTGTATTAATTTCTTCTGAACTATATATCTATGAATTGTAGTGCCTGTAAATTTTTTAAATTCTCTTAAAAGATGAAATTTACTAAGATAAAAATGTTCTGCAAGTTCATCAATAGTAATGTCTTCATTAATATGATTATTTATATAATCAATAATTTCATCAATTAAATTATTCTTTTTTATATCATTATCTAAATGTGCCTCTTCATTAAATACTAAGTTATTAATATATACCATAATCTCAGTAATATAAGATTTATAAAGAAGTTCTCTGCCTATTCCATTATAGTTTTCAAGATTTAACAATTTGATAAGCAATGTTTTTATATTCTGCTGAAGTTCAATATCTAATCTTAACACATTTTTTCTATCTAAATTTTCAAAACAACATGATAAGTTTATTTCTTCTGTAGAAAGTTTGTTTAAAAAAGATTTGTCCAGCCATAAAACAATTCTTTCATAAGGTATTTCTTTATTGTTTATAATAGCCTGATGAAGTTCTTTAGAATTTATTAAAATTATATCACCTGGCTTTAAATAATAAGTTTTTCCTTCTATTAAATAAGTTACATCTCCTGAAATAAAAAAATAACATTCATAAAAATCATGGTGATGAAGACTTATTCTGGCAATATCATTATTTGAATAATGATATATTTCATAATCAGTTGAAAGCATATATTGTCTACTTAAATATTCATGAATTTTTCTTTTCATATAAAACACCTATTAATCTAAATATATATTAAATATACAATAACTTATATTCGCAATTTTTGCAAGTTTAATAGCAATTATAACATATTTAAGTTTATACCAAAATTGCTATAATAAAATCAATTCAAAGAAATTATATCCGTTTTATCAAATATTAAAGAGGTGATATATCTTGTTAGATAACGATTTTATGCTTAAATTAGAAATATCAAAAGATCTTTATAATAGCATTGCAAAAAATGCTCCAATTTATGATTTTCATTGCCATCTATCCCCTAAAGAAATATACGAGGATAAAGTATTTAGCAACATATCTAAAATATTTCTTCAATTTGATCACTATAAATGGAGAGCAATGAGATTTGCTGGAGTACCAGAAAAATATATTACTGGCGATGCAGAAGACTTAGAAAAATTTAAAATGTGGGCTAAAACCTGCGAAAAACTTATTGGTAGCCCTCTTTATCATTGGACAAACATGGAGCTTAAAAAGTTTTTCAATATTAATGAAATTTTAAAAGAAAGTAATGCTGAAAAAATTTATAATCAATGTAATAAAAAAATACAAGAAGAAAATCTATCCCCAGTTAAATTTATAAAAAATTCAAATGTAAAACTTATTTGCACTACTGATGATCCTGCTGACAATCTTAAATATCACAAACTTTTATCTCAAAGGGAAGATCTAGGTTTTAAAGTTTTACCAACCTTTAGGCCGGATAAAGCTTTAAATATTTTAGATGAAAACTTTAATAATTATTTAGAAAACTTATCTAAATCTTGTAATATTGAGATTAACTCATATGACGATTTAATAACTGTTTTAAAGGAAAGAATTTCTTATTTTAATGAAATTGGTTGTAAACTATCTGACCACTCTCTTGAAACTTTAGTCTACTATCCTACAAACGAAATAGAAGTATCAGTAATATTTAAAAATAGATTAAATGGTAACTCTATTTCTTTTGAAGATGCTGAAAAATTTAAATGTCATACTCTCAGACTACTTGCAAATGAATACAATAAATTTGGTTGGATAATGCAGCTTCATATAGGTGCAATGAGGAATAATAATGAAGCAATGTTCAAAAAACTTGGTTCTGACTCTGGATTTGACATTATGAACGATTTTGAGGTGGCACATCATTTATCAAAATTACTTAATGAAATTAATAATTCTCTAAACCTTCCTAGAACAATACTTTATACTTTAAATCCAAAAGATAATATTGTTCTTTCAACATTATCACACTGCTTTAGCGAAGATAATGTACCTGGAAAAATACAGTTTGGAGCAGCTTGGTGGTTTAATGACAATAAAAAAGGTATATATGAGCATTTAGAAGATATATCAAATCAAGGTATGCTTGCTTATTTTGTTGGAATGGTTACTGATTCAAGAAGCTTTTTATCTTATGTAAGGCATGATTATTTTAGAAGAATATTATGTAATTTTATTGGTGATTTAATAAACAACGGCGAATTTGAAAAAAGCTATGAACTTATTAAAGAAATTATTGAAGGCATATGCTTTAAAAATATAAAAAATTATTTAGAATTGGAGGAAATAATAAAATGAAACTTTCATTTAGATGGTATGGATTAAATGATCCTGTAAAAATTCAATACATTAGACAAATACCTAATATGTACAGCATTGTAACTGCAATTTATGATGTACCCGTAGGTGAAATATGGGATATGGATAAAATACTTAAACTTAAAAATGAAGTTGAAAATGCTGGGCTTAAGTTTGATGTTATTGAGAGCCTTCCTGTACATGAAGATATTAAACTTGGACTTCCTACAAGAACTAAATATATTGAAAATTACAAACAAAGCATAAGAAATTTATCAAAAGCTGGAGTCAAAGTAATTTGTTATAACTTTATGCCAGTATTTGATTGGACAAGAACTCAACTTGATAAAAAATTAGAAGATGGTTCAACCACTCTTGTTTATTATGTAGATCAAATTAAAAAAATGGATCCTCTTACAGGTGAACTTTCATTACCAGGTTGGGATGCAAGTTATACAAAAGAAACACTTAAAGATGTATTTGAAAAATATTCAAAAATAGATAAAGAAACTTTATGGATCAATTTAGAATATTTCCTTAAAGAAATTATACCAGTTGCTGAAGAAAATGATGTAAAAATGGCAATTCATCCTGATGATCCACCTTATTATATTTTTGGACTTCCACGAATAATTACAAATGAAGAGAACTTAGACAGATTATTAAAATTAGTAGATAGCAAATATAATGGGCTTACCTTTTGTACAGGTTCTCTTGGATCAGCTAAATTTAATAATATAGTAAAAATGGTAGATAAATATTCATCTCAAGGCCGCATACATTTTATGCATATCAGAAATGTAAAACTTCTTGATGATGGAAGTTTTGAAGAAAGTGCTCATTATTCACCGTGCGGTTCTTTAGATATTGTTGAAATAATGAAAGTACTTCATAAAAATAAATTTGATGGATATATTAGACCTGATCATGGAAGAATGATTTGGGGTGAAAGTGGAAGACCTGGATACGGTTTATACGACCGTGCATTAGGTGCTATGTATATTACTGGGATATGGGAAACTCTTGAGAAATTAGATGAGGGAGGAAAATAAAAATGAATTTATCTTTTAATGTAAATTTAACTAATAAAGTAGCTGTAGTGACTGGTGGTGCAGGTGTTCTCGGAAGTTATTGGGTAGATGCACTTGCAGAAGCTGGAGCAAAGGTAGCAATATTGGATTTAAATTTAGAAAACGCTAAAAGAAAAGCTAAAGAACTTGAAAATAATGGTAAAACTTCTTTAGGTGTTGAATGTAATGTTCTTGATAAAGAAAGTCTTAAAAAAGCTCATAAAATTATATTAGAAAATCTTGGTCCTTGTGACATACTTGTAAATGGAGCAGGTGGAAATAATCCAAAAGGAACAACAACTAAAGAGTATTTATTTGCTGAAGATTTAACAGAAGATAAAAAAGATATTATTACTTTCTTTGATCTTGATCAAAAGGGAATAAGTTTTGTATTTGATCTTAATTTTCTTGGAACATTGCTTCCATGTCAAGAATTTGCAAAAGATATGATAGGAAGAAAAGGCTGCAGTATAATAAACGTTTCATCCATGAATGCATTTACGCCGCTTACTAAAATACCTGCTTATTCTGGAGCAAAAGCTGCAATATCAAACTTTACACAATGGCTTGCAGTTCATTTTTCAAAAGTAGGTATAAGAGTAAATGCTATTGCTCCAGGTTTTCTTATAACATCTCAAAATGAAGCATTGCTTAAAAATCCTGATGGAAGTTTAACTGAACGTTCAAAGAAAATATTAACTAATACTCCAATGGAGAGATTTGGAAATCCAGAAGAGCTCTGTGGTGCACTTTTATTTTTAGCATCTGAAGATGCATCTAGTTTTATTACTGGAATAGTTCTTCCAATTGATGGTGGTTTTTCTGCTTATTCAGGGGTTTAATATTTCATTATAATTTATATGAATTTAATCTTTATGATATTGCTATAAAATATAGGGTGAGTTTAATACTTTATTATAATTTATATGAATTTTTGAATAGCTTTATATCTCTTAGCATAATTTACTATATTAATCACTACAAAAAATAAACTTTTAAAACATTTACATTTTCTTATTCCTATTGAATATAATTAAATTTAGCTGTATAATTTAAAGAACATATATTTTATGAGTGGGGGCAAAGCTTTTATGAGATCTGTTATTACTGTAATTGGAAAAGATAAAGTAGGAATTATTGCTGGTGTAAGTGATATTTTAGCAAAAGAAAATGTAAATATCCTTGATATATCACAAACAATTATGCAAGGTTTTTTTACAATGGTTATGTTAGTAGATTTAGAACAATCAAAACTTCCACTTGTTGAATTATCTGATAAGCTTCTTGAAAAGGGAGCTGAAATGGGAGTTGAAATTAAATTACAACATGAAGATATTTTTAATTCTATGCACAGAATATAATTAAAATATTGTAGGGGAGCTATTATGTTAAGAGATTACGAAATATTAGAAACTATAAATATGATAAAAAATGAAAATCTCGATATTAGAACTATAACAATGGGAATATCACTTAGAGATTGTTCTGGTTTTAATGGAGCAGAAGTTAGAAGAAAAATTTATGATAAAATAACTAAATATGCTGAAAATCTTGTTAAGGTCGGAGAAGATATTGAAAAAGAATATGGAATCCCAATAATAAATAAAAGAATATCTGTTACCCCTATTTCTCTAGTTGCAGAAAGCTGCGATGATGAAAATTATGTAGAATTTGCTAAAACATTAGATAAAGCAGCAGATGCAGTAGGAGTTAATTTTATTGGTGGTTTTTCAGCTCTTGTTCATAAAGGCTATACTTTAGGAGATTCAAAACTCATTAAATCTATTCCTGAAGCTTTAATGGTAACAAATAAAGTATGCTCATCTGTAAATATAGGTAGTACAAAAGCTGGTATTAATATGGATGCAGTTAAAGAAATGGGAGAAATAGTCAAAAAAACTGCAGAAATTACCGCCGATAAAGATGGTCTTGGTTGTGCAAAACTTGTTGTATTTTGTAATGCAGTAGAAGATAATCCCTTTATGGCAGGAGCATTTCATGGAGTTGGTGAGCCTGAATGTGTTATAAACGTAGGTGTTTCAGGCCCTGGTGTAGTTAAATCTGCACTAGAAAAAGTAAAGGGAGCAGATTTTGGAGTTGTATCAGAAACAATAAAAAAGACTGCTTTTAAAATAACTCGTATGGGGCAGCTTGTAGCTCAAGAAGCTTCAAAAAGATTAAATGTTCCTTTTGGTATTGTAGATTTATCTTTAGCTCCTACTCCTTCTATAGGAGATAGTGTAGCTCATATATTAGAAGAAATGGGTCTTGAAAAATGTGGTACCCACGGAACCACTGCAGCTCTTGCACTTCTTAATGATGCAGTAAAAAAGGGTGGAATAATGGCTTCTTCATATGTAGGAGGTTTAAGTGGTGCATTTATTCCTGTAAGCGAAGATGCTGGTATGATATCTGCAGCTGAATGTGGAGCACTTACTATTGATAAGCTTGAAGCAATGACTTGTGTATGTTCAGTTGGTCTAGATATGATTGCAGTTCCAGGTTATACAACTGCCGAAACTATATCAGCTATAATTGCCGATGAAGCTGCAATAGGTATGATAAATAATAAAACTACCGCAGTAAGAATAATACCTGTACCAGGTAAAGATGTAGGTGATAAAGTAGAATTTGGTGGACTTCTTGGATTTGCACCTATAATGCCTATTCATAATTACAAAAGTACTGAATTTATAAATCGTGGTGGGAGACTTCCCGCTCCTATTCAAAGTTTAAGAAATTAATAATAAGTGCCGTATTTGCAATAATTGTAAATACGGCACTTATTTTAATATATTATTTTTTATATTTTGTTTATTTAAACACACTTAATAATTCTGCTGCAAAACACATAATATCATTATTTTAAACTATATAAATATTGATTTGGCCCTATTTCATATAAATTATTTCCTTCACAATCTATAACTACTATTGCTGGAAAATCTACTACTTCTAATTTTCTTATAGCTTCTGCACCTAAATCTTCATAAGCTACAATTTCTGATTTTACAACTGACTTTCCTATAAGAGCCGCTGCTCCTCCTATGGCTGCAAAATAAACACCTTTATTATTTTTTATACTTTCTATAACTTCTGCATTTCTTAATCCTTTTCCTATCATTCCTCTTAATCCTTTTTCTATAAGTCTTGGTGAATAAGAATCCATTCTATAACTTGTAGTTGGTCCTACTGAACCTATTACTTGACCAGGTTTTTCTGGTGTAGGTCCAGCATAATATACTATAGAATCTTCTATATCTATAGGAAGCTTTTCTCCTTTATCTAAAAGTTCAATAAGCCTTTTATGAGCTGCATCTCTTGCTGTATATATAGTGCCTGTAATAAGTACGCTATCTCCTGCTTTAAGTTCTTTTATTTTTTCTTTTGTAAGTGGAGTTGTTATCTTTTTTTCCATAGCCATGTAACCTCCATTATAATTTTATTTCTTTATGTCTTGTAACATGACAGCTTATATTTACTGCTACTGGAAGACCAGCAATATGAGTTGGATATGTTTCTATGTTTACAGCAAGTGCCGTTGTTCTTCCTCCAAAACCTTGAGGCCCTATGCCTAAAGAATTTATCTTTTCTAAAAGTTCTTCTTCAAGTTCTTTATAAAAAGGATTTCTATTTCTTTCATTAATTGGTCTTAATAAAGATTTTTTTGCCATAATGGCAGCTTTTTCAAAATTCCCCCCTATACCTACTCCCACAATTATAGGAGGACAAGGATTAGGGCCAGCTTCTTTTACAGCTTCAATTATAAATTCTTTAACACCTTTAATTCCGTCTGAAGGCTTTAACATTTTTATTTTACTCATATTTTCAGAACCAAATCCTTTAGGGGAAACAGTTATTTTTAATTCATCTCCTGTAACTATTTCATAATTTATAATTGCAGGTGTATTATCTTTAGTGTTAATTCTATTTAAAGGATCCTTTACTACAGATTTTCTTAAATAACCATCTATATACCCTTGTCTAACTCCTTCATTTATTGCATCTTCAAGACTTCCTCCTATAATATGAACATCTTGTCCCATTTCTATAAAAACACATGTCATTCCAGTATCTTGACAGATAGGCATATTCTCCTTTTTAGCTATATCAGCATTTTCTAATATTTTTTCTAATATTTCTTTTGCAAAAGGCCAATTTTCTTTATTACAAGCTTCTTCTAATTTTTGTTTAATGTCTTCTGATAAAAAATAATTGGCTTCTATACATAAATTTCTAACTGCTTTTGTAATTTCTAAAACATGTATTTCTTTCATTTATTATCCTCCATTTTATATAATATTATTATCTCACAAAAAGACTTATTGTTAAATATTTACAAATATATAATAGAAATTTAAAAATATTATAAATTGTATAGTGAAAATTATTTTACAACTTATTGTGATTTAATTATGATATTAAATTTTATAAAAACTAAAAAATATTATTTGCTTTTGTACTTCATTTTATCATAATTATTTATAAATTTTAAAGGCCATCAGCGTATAAATGCTAATGACCTTTATTATATTATATACTAACTTAATAATAGCATTAAATTTCTTCAATGATATTATTAATAGGCTCCCCAGGAGGTACTATTGGAAAAACTTTATCATCACAGTTAATATCGCATTCTATAAGCATAGGTTCATTACTTTTTAGTCCTTCTATTAATGCACCTTCAATTTGATTATCTTCTTCTATTCTTATAGCTTTTATTTTATATGCTTTTGCTAAATCTACAAAATCTACATCTGGCTGCAGAGTAGTTTCAAAAAATCTGCCATTGTAGAACAAATCCTGCCATTGACGTACCATCCCAAGAGCATGATTATTAAATACAATCTGTATAATAGGAAGTTTATTTCTTGAAATAGTAGCAAGTTCAATAGAATTCATTTTAAAACTTCCATCACCTGCAATATTTATTACTTTAGCATCAGGTCTACCTATTGAAACTCCTATTGCTGCACTTAGTCCATACCCCATAGTACCAAGACCACCAGATGATATGAAAGTTCTAGGTTCTGAATATTTATAAAATTGTGCTGCCCAAATTTGATTTTGCCCTACTTCTGTAGTAATAATTGCTTTTCCATTAGTAAGCTCATATAGCTTTTCTAAGACTTTTTTAGGACTTACTCCTCCATTATTTTTATATTTTAAAGGATAATTTTCTTTAAAATATTGTATTTGCTTATTCCATTCACTTTCTTCTTTTTCTTTTACTTCTTTATTAAAAATGTTTAAAATATTCTTTATATCGCCCCAAAGCTCTATATCATTTTCTATTATTTTACCAAATTCTCTTTTATCTATATCAATATGAATGATTTTTGCATTTTTTGCAAAACTTTCTTTATTACTAACAACTCTATCGCTAAATCTTACCCCAATAGCAATAAGTACATCACATTTATTTATAGCAATATTTGAACACTTAGTTCCATGCATTCCTACCATTCCAGTAAAATACGGATGAGTTCCTGGAAAAGCTCCAAGGCCCATAAGAGAACATGTAACAGGTGCTTTTATTTTTTCTGCAAATTCAAGCAATTCTTTATTTGCTCCAGAAATATTTACTCCTCCACCTGCAAAAATCATTGGCATTTCACTTTTATTAATTATTTCAACAGCATCTTTTAATCTTATCCTTAATTCTTCTTTATAATCATCATTATAACAAATATCTTTTTCTGGTTTAAAAGAAATATCTATGCATTTAGGCTCATATTCCATAGTCATAGCTTGTAAATCCTTCGGGATATCTATAAGTACAGGACCCGGGCGTCCAGAGCGAGCAATCTCAAAAGCTTCTCTAACAATTTTGGGGATATCCTCTATATCTTTAACTTGATAATTCTTTTTAGTTATAGATTTTGTTATGTTTATAATATCAACTTCTTGAAAAGAATCTTTGTTTAATAAATCACGAGATACTTGACCCGTAATAACTACAATAGGAACAGAGTCTCTATAAGCTGTTGCAATTCCAGTTACAGTATTAGTAGCCCCTGGACCTGAGGTTGCTATAACAACTCCTACTTTGCCCGTAGCTCTTGCATATCCATCAGCTGCATGTGTTGCCCCCTGCTCATGTGCTGTAATTATATGCTTTATATCTTTTCTATCATATAAAGCATCGTAAATTGGTAATACTGTTCCTCCTGGATATCCAAAAATAACATTAACCTCTTGCTCTTTCAGGCATTCTAATAGCACCTCTGCGCCCTTTAGCTTCATTATATTATAGCCCCCTTTTATTAGAATTTGTCTAAATTTTTTCTACTATTAAATCTCCCATTTTTTCTGTACCAACAACTTTTGTCCCCGCTTCATAAATATCTAATGTACGATATCCTTCATCTAATACTTTTGATACAGCTGATTCTATATCATTTGCTGCATCATCCATATCAAAACTATATCTAAGCATCATAGCAACACTTAAAATTGTAGCAACTGGATTTGCTTTATCCTGTCCAGCAATATCTGGGGCAGAACCATGAATAGGTTCATACAATCCTCTTTTACCTTCTCCAAGACTTGCAGATGGAAGCATACCAAGTGAACCTGTAAGCATTGATGCTTCATCACTTAAAATATCTCCAAATAAATTTTCAGTTAATATTAAATCAAACTGTCTTGGATTTCTTATAAGCTGCATAGCAGCATTATCTACATACATAGTATTAAGCTGTACTTGTGGATATTCTTTAGCAATTTTAAATACAATTTCTCTCCAAAGCCTTGAACTTTCTAAAACATTAGCCTTATCCACTAATGTAAGCTTATTTTTTCTCTTCATTGCTGTTTTAAATGCAACATGAGTAATTCTTTCAATTTCATAAGCTGAATACATCATAGTATCCCAAGCTTTAGGTCCCTCTTCTGTTTCTATTCTCTTTTTTTCTCCAAAATATGCCCCTCCGATTAGCTCACGAATAACCATAATATCGAGTCCATCTCCAAGGACTTCCTCTTTTAAGGTGGAAGCGGATTTTAACTGAGGAAATAATATAGCTGGTCTTAAATTTGCAAAAACTCCAAGAGCTTTTCTTATACCCAAAAGTCCTGCTTCTGGTCTAAGATGTCCAGGAAGAGTATCCCATTTTTCTCCTCCTACAGCCCCTAATAAAACAGCATCACTATTTTTACAAATATTAATAGTTTCTTCAGGTAAAGGTACACCAGTTTTATCTATAGCAATACCTCCCATAAGTACTTCTTCAAACTCAAAAGAACAATTGTATTTTTTAGAAATTGTATTTAAAACTTTTAAAGCTTGTTTTATAACCTCTGGTCCTATTCCATCTCCTGGAATAACAGCAATTTTCATTATTTTTTCACCGCCTTTGCTATATAATTAATCAATCCTTCTGCATTAATAATTTCCTGAATAAAAGGTGGAAAAGGCTCTGCCTGATAAGTTTTATTTTTTGTAATATTTGTAATAATCCCAGTATTTACATCTATAGTAATTTCGTCATTATCTTCTATATCTTGTACAGCTTCAGGACATTCCATAATAGGAAGACCTGTATTAATAGCATTTCTATAAAAAATTCTAGCAAAGGTTTCTGCTATAACACATCCTATTCCTGATGCTTTAATAGCAATTGGCGCATGCTCTCTTGAAGATCCACAGCCAAAATTTTTTCCAGCAACCATTATATCACCTGGTTTTACTCTACTAGAAAAATTTTTATCTAAATCCTCCATACAATGCATTGCTAGTTCTTTAGGATCACTAGTATTTAAATATCTTGCAGGAATAATTACATCTGTATCTACATTATTTCCATATACAATAGCTTTTCCTTTTAACATTTTATCTCCCGCCTTTCCTACATTCCAAGTTCTTCTGGTGAAGATATTTTTCCAGTTACTGCAGAAGCTGCTGCAACTGCAGGACTTGCTAAATATACTTCACTTTCTGGATGACCCATTCTTCCTACAAAATTTCTATTAGTTGTTGCAACTGCTCTCTCACCTTTAGCTAAAATTCCCATATGACCTCCTAGACAAGGTCCGCAAGTAGGAGTACTTACCGCTGCTCCTGCTTCTACAAAAATTTCTAAAAGCCCTTCTCTCATAGCTTGTAAATAAATTTTTTGTGTTGCTGGGAAAATAATTACCCTTACATTAGGATTTACTTTTCTACCTTTTAAAATTTTAGCAGCAGTTCTCAAATCTTCAATTCTTCCATTAGTACAAGAACCAATTACAACTTGATCTATTTTGATATCTCCAACTTCATCAATAGTTCTTGTATTCTCAGGTAAATGTGGGAAAGCCACTGTAGGCTTAATAGTTGATAAATCTATTTCTATAACTTTAGCATATTCTGCATCTTCATCTGCTTTATAAATTTTATATTCTTTTGTAGAATGAGCTTTTATATATTCAATAGTTTTTTCATCTACATCAAAAATTCCATTTTTAGCTCCAGCTTCAATTGCCATATTTGCCATTGAAAATCTATCGTCCATAGATAAGCTTTTTAGTCCATCACCTGTAAATTCCATAGACTTATAAAGAGCTCCATCCACTCCTATTTCTCCTATTATATGAAGAATAACATCTTTTCCGCTTACCCAAGGATTTAATTCTCCTTTAAGAACGAATTTAATAGCCTCAGGTACCTTAAACCAAGCTTCACCTGTAGCCATCCCTGCTGCCATATCAGTACTTCCTATACCAGTAGAAAAAGCTCCTAACGCTCCATAAGTACAAGTATGAGAATCTGCACCTATAACAACATCACCTGCAACTACTAATCCTTGTTCAGGAATTAAAGCGTGTTCAATCCCCATTTGACCAATTTCAAAATAATTTTTAATTTCCATTTTTCTTGCAAATTCTCTTATACATTTACACTGTTCTGCAGATTTAATATCCTTATTAGGAGTAAAGTGATCTGGAACAATTGCTATTTTTTCTTTATCAAATACATTATTTATTCCTATTTTTTCAAACTCTTTTACCGCAACAGGTGTTGTTACATCATTTCCTAAAACTAAATCTAATTTTGCTTTTATTAATTCTCCTGCTTTTACGCTTTTAAGCCCTGCATGAGCAGCCAGAATTTTCTGTGTCATCGTCATGCCCATTATTATCTCCTCCTTGTTGTTCCATTTCTTTATAAAGAAAATATTCTATAGAATCCACTAAGGCAATCCAGCTTGCTACTATTATATTGCTAGATACTCCTACATTCCCCCAAACATTTTCTCCATCTGTTGACTCAATATGAACTCTTACTTTTGCAGCAGTTGCTTCATTTGACCCAAGTACTCTTACTTTATAATCGGTTAACCTTACTCTTTTAAGAGCAGGATAAAAGCTCTCTAATGCTTTGCGAAGTGCTGTATCTATAGCATTTACAGGTCCATCACCTTCTGCAACTGTAAGTTTTTCTAATCCATCAACTTCAACTTTTATTGTAGCTAAAGAATTATACTCTCCATTATATTTTTCCTGACATATTATATTAAAATCTTTAACCGAGAAAAACTCTTTACCTTTTCCCAAAGCTCTTTTTACTAAAAGTATAAAAGAACTTTCTGCTCCTTCAAATTGATAACCTTCATGTTCTAATTTTTTGAGTTTATCAATTATTTCTTGCACTTCTTTTGAATTTTTTGTAACCCAAGGAGCTTCCTTTTGAATTTTTGAAAGAATAGTGCTTTTCCCTGAAACTTCTGACATTAATATTTTTCTTTCATTTCCAACTAATTCTGGAGAAATATGTTCAAAAGATTTTGAATTTTTATATACTGCGTCAATATGCATTCCACCTTTATGTGCAAATGCACTATTTCCTACATATGGTAAATGTTCATTGTGAGGTAAGTTTGCAATTTCACTTATATAACGAGATAAAGATGTTAATTCACGTATTTTATCTTCAAATACACAATCTTTTTTCATCTTAAATTTAAGATTAGGAATAATAGTACATAGATTTGCATTCCCACAACGTTCTCCATATCCATTTATTGTACCTTGAACTTGTAGCGCTCCATTTTCTACTGCTACTAGCGTATTAGCAACAGCCATTCCTCCATCTTCATGACAATGAATTCCTATAGGAACATTAAATGTACTTGTAACTTTTTTTACAATTTCAGCTATTTCTGAAGGTAAACTTCCACCATTTGTATCACAAAGAACAACCCAATCTGCCCCTGCTTCTATAGCTGTTTCTATTGTTTTCATTGCATAATTTTCATTTTCTTTATATCCATCAAAGAAATGTTCTGCATCAAAAATAACTTCTTTTCCCTTACTTTTAAGATAATATATAGTATCTTTAATCATACTTAAATTTTCTTCTAAAGAAGTCCTAATAATTTCAGTAACATGGAAATCCCAACTTTTCCCGAATATAGCTACTGCTTTTGTATCTGCCTTTAATAAAGATTGAATGTTGGAATCTTCCTCTACACTTATCCCTGCTCTTCTTGTGCTTCCAAATGCAGTTAGAACGGCATTTTTGAATTGATATTTTCCGACTCTGTAAAAGAATTCTAAATCTTTTGGATTGGAGCCGGGATTCCCGGCTTCAATATAATCTACTCCAAAAGCGTCTAATTGAAGTGCAATTTTTAATTTATCCTCTACAGTAAAAGATATTCCCTCCGATTGTGCACCATCTCTTAAAGTCGTATCGTAAATAAATATTTTATTATTATTTTTTAAATTCCCAATTTTTCACCACTCCTTTATTCTTTTTTATTCTTAAATATATAACCTAAAAATATATTTTATTTATTTGGAATCCAAGACATCATTTTTCTTAATTCTTTACCTACTTTTTCAATTTGATGTTCTTGTTCTCTTTTTCTAATAGCATTAAATGAAGGACGGTTTGCTTGATTTTCTAAAATCCATTTTCTAGCAAAAGTTCCATCTTGAATTTCTGAAAGTACCTTTTTCATTTCCTTTCTTGTCTCTTCAGTAATTAATCTCTTACCAGTAGAGTAATCTCCATATTCAGCTGTATCACTAATAGAGTATCTCATGTAGCTTAATCCTCCTTGGTTGATTAAGTCTACAATAAGTTTCATTTCATGAAGACATTCAAAATAAGCACTTTCTGGTTGATATCCTGCTTCTACTAAAGTTTCAAAACCTGCTTTTATAAGCTCTGTAACTCCTCCGCAAAGAACTGCCTGTTCTCCGAAAAGATCTGTTTCAGTTTCTTCTTTAAAAGTAGTTTCAAGTACTCCAGCTCTTGTTCCACCTATTCCTTTTGCATAAGCTAAAGCATATTCTTTTGCTTTACCAGAATAATCTTGATATACTGCAATTAAGCAAGGTACTCCTTTTCCTTCTTGATATTGACTTCTTACTGTATGACCAGGTCCTTTTGGTGCTACCATAAATACATCAACAAATGCTGGTGGCTTAATTTGTCCAAAATGAATATTAAATCCATGGGCGAATAGTAAAGATTTTCCTTCAGTTAAATTAGGTTCTATACTATTTTTATAAAGCTCAGCTTGTTTTTCATCTGGTATAAGAATCATAATAAAGTCTGCATATTTTACAGCTTCATCTGTTTTCATAACTTTAAGCCCTGCATCTTCAGCTATCTTCCAGGATTTACTTCCTGTATACAAACCTACAACAACATCTACACCACTATCTTTAAGATTTAATGCATGTGCATGCCCTTGACTTCCATAACCAATTATTGCTACCTTTTTCCCCATTAATAATTCTAAATTTGCATCATAGTCATAATACATTTTTGCCATTTTTTATTCCACCTTTCAAGATTTTATTATTTTTATTTTTTTATGCTAAAACTAATTAAAAATTAAACTATTTTAATTTTTAGGTATAAAAAAACAGACCTCCACCCTGGGGCGAAAAGTCTGTCGCGGTACCACCCAAATTTTTACTCATTTATATAACGGCAACAGCCGGCACAGCTTACTATAAGTTCAGCCTGCAGCTCCGGGATGATTTTCTGCAACATTTTGTTTACGGGCTTTCACCTTACCCCGCTCTCTTTTAAACAACACTATTGCATACTCTTCCCTTCATAGCTTGTATTTACTTATATTTTTTATTTGTTATTTATTAGTTTAATTTTATGAAAATTATTAATTATTAATTTACTATGTTTAAGTCAAAAAGTCAACATTCTTTTTTCTGAAATTTGAATTATTTTTAATTATTTTGTTGAAATCATTTCTGAATTATTAAGCATTCTATTTATTGCATTTATATATGCTTTTGCACTAGCTTCAATTATATCTATGCTAATTCCTCTGCCTGTAAAAATTTTTCCATTATTTTCAATTCTTACAGAAACTTCTCCTAATGAATCAGTTCCTCCTGTAATTGATTTTAAGAAATAATCTTTTAAGTTTATTTCAAGTCCTACAGCTCTATCTATAGCTTTGAAAACCGCATTAATAGGACCTTCTCCGCAAGCAGCTTCTTCTGATATGCCTTCTTCATTTTTTATTTTTACTGTAGCAGTAGCACTTAAATTATTGCCACTTGAAATATGGAAAGATTCTAATTGGAAAATTTCTTTTTCATGAACTATTTCTTGTCTAATTAATGATTCTATATCTTCATCGCATATTTCCTTTTTTCTATCTGCCAAATCTTTAAATTTTTGAAACGCCTCATTTATTTTTTCTTGACTTAAATTGGTATAGCCTAATTCTTTTAATCTTTGTTCAAAAGCATGAGTTCCTGAATGTTTGCCCAAAACCACTAAACTTTTCTTTAATCCAATGGATTCAGGTGTCATTATTTCATAAGTTTCTCTGCAACTTAATACACCATGTTGATGAATACCTGATTCATGTGCAAAAGCATTTGCACCAACAATAGCTTTATTAGGCTGAATTTGAATTCCAGTAAGCTGCCTTACCAATTCGCTTGTATTATGAATTTGCTCTGTAATAATATTGTTTTCAATTTTATCAAATAAATCTTTTCTTGTCTTAAGAATCATTACTAATTCTTCTAAAGCAGCATTTCCAGCTCTTTCTCCAAGCCCATTTATTGCACATTCAACTTGTGTTGCACCATTTTCAATTGCAGCAAGAGAATTAGCTATAGCAAGGCCTAAATCATTATGACAATGTACACTAATAATTGCTTTGTCAATATTTCGAACATTATTTTTAATTGAACGAATAAATTCACCAAACTCATTAGGTACTGCATAACCTACCGTATCTGGTATATTAACTACTGTAGCTCCGGCATCTATTACTGCTTCCAATACTTTATATAAAAATTCAGGATTTGTTCTTGTTCCATCTTCTGGTGAAAATTCTACATCATTGCATAATGACTTAGCATAACTTACCATTTCAGTTGCTCTTTTTAAAACATCCTCTGGAGACATATTTAACTTATATTTCATATGCAAATCAGAAGTTGCAATAAAAGTGTGTATTCTTGGTCTTTCTGCGTATTGTAATGCTTCCCAAGCTCTATCTATATCTTTTTTTACAGCTCTGGCTAAACCTGTAATTATAGGTCTTTTTACATTTTGAGCAATTAATTTTACTGCTTCAAAATCTCCATGACTAGCTATTGGAAAACCTGCTTCAATAACATCTACACCTAATTTATCTAACTGCTTTGCAATTTCAAGTTTTTCTAATTTATTTAAATTCACTCCAGGAGTTTGTTCTCCATCTCTAAGCGTTGTATCAAATATAAAAATCCTATTTCCCATATTCCTCCACACACTCCCTTAAAATTGAAATAAAAAAAGACAGACCTCTTGCTTGGGGCGAGAGTCTGCCGCGGTACCACCCAAATTTTTACTTACTTTAATAACGGCGTAAACCGGCACAGCTTACTATAAGTTCAGCCTGCAACTCTAGGGTGAGTTTCTGCAGCAATTATCTACGGAATTCCACCTTTCTCCGCTCTCTGTGAGATAAAAGCTCTGCATACTTATCCCTATCTTTGTTTTTCACGTATTGAATGAAATAATAATTTTACATGCAGTAATCTGAAGATTGCTACATCATTTTTTTAAATAAGTTTTTGTGTTTATAATAAATAATACTTTTTTTATCTTTGTTTGTCAAGTATAAATTTATATTTTTAAAAAAATTAATCAATTGACACATTTCTAAAATAAGAGTATATTAATTTTAAAATATCAAAAATCATAAAAATCTGAAATTTAAAATTGCATATTTTAAAAATTCATTTTATTTAACTGGAGGAATTTTTATGGAGGAATCTTATACAAATTCTAAAATTAAAAGAACTAAATTAGCTTTTGATTCACTTTCTATATATAGAAATTTATTAGAAAACAAAGCTCTTAACAAATTATATGAGCTTTTTGATTATCTAAATCAAGAAAAAATTGATTTATCTTATTTTACTAATCTTTATAATGATTTTTTCCTAAAATTATGCTATAGTTCTAATAAATCTTTAAAAGATCTTGTCATAGAATTAATTCTTTTTGACGAAAATCCATTTTCTTTAAAATTACAGTCGAAAAATAAAGAAGCATATATTTTGCAAAAAACTGTTGAAAAAGATTTGAATAATTTACAAATTATATCATCAATTGCTTCTAGTATGATAAAAACTTATGCATTAGAAATTTTTAATAATATTGAATTTAGTTATGAAACAATAAAAAATCTTCCGGATTGGGAAACAGAATATAAGGATTTATCTGAAAATGAACAATATCCAAATCATTATAAATCAATGAGAAAGTATTTATATGATTGTAACAGGTGGAATGAATGCATTAAATATTTAATAGAATATTATGAAAAATATGGCTGCGGTATATTTAGCCGTTATAGAGCGTTTGTTTGGGAAAATTCAGGGTATGAAAGAAATTTTAAACCAATTTATGAGTTTGACACAATTTCTCTTTCAGATTTTATTGGATATGAATTAGAACGTTCAAAAATCATAGAAAATACATTACAGTTTTTAAAAGGTTTTAGTGCAAATAATGTTCTTTTATATGGAGATAGAGGTACAGGAAAGTCTTCAACAGTAAAAGCTCTTTTAAATGAATATCACAATCAAGGGTTAAGAATAATAGAAATACCTAAATCTTATCTTACAGATTTTCCTCTTATTTTAAGAGCCGTAAGAAATAAACCTCAAAAATTTATTATTTTTATAGATGACTTATCATTTAAAGAAGATGATGAAAATTATACTGCATTAAAAGCCTTACTTGAAGGAGGTTTAGAAAATAAACCAAATAATGTTTTAATTTATGCTACATCAAACAGAAGACATTTAATAAAAGAGACTTTTAATGATAGAAATGGTCTTTCATCATCTAATACAAATGAAGAAATACATGCAGCAGATACTATTCAAGAAAAACTATCTCTTGCAGATAGATTTGGCATAACAGTAGTATTTTCTGCTCCAGATAAAAATCAATACTTAAAAATAGTAAATGGTATTGCAACAAAAAGAAATATTTCAATAAATAAAGAAGAACTATGCAAAGAAGCTTTAAAATGGGAGCTCTCATACAATGGACGTTCACCAAGAACAGCTCGTCAATTTATTGATTGGTTAGAAGGTCATAAAAATTTATATTAAACTAAAACCATACTATAAGTAAAACCATGTTATAAATAAAATTATATTATAAATAAAACCATGCCATTTATGCATGGTTTTTATTTATATAAAAATAAAGATATTTTCATAATATAATTAACTTTCAATAAGCTGTAAATTAATTTATACTATACAATTTATAGTGTTTCTAAATTTCTATTATATCTATATATAATAAAATGGTCGACATTTAATAAAAATGTTTTTTGTAAGACAATATTTCTATATAAGCTTAAAAATTACATTATAAAATTCATATGTTGCATTAAATTATTTATTATTTTATTGAAAAATATTAATGCTTATTGTATTCTTTAAGTACTTAATAAAAGGAGATGTTGTTTTTATGTCTAAAAGGGAAAAAATTTTAGCAGAAACTATTGCTGATGACATACTTGCAATGATTACAATAGATAAAAAATTCGCCCCAGGAGATAAACTCCCCAATGAAAATGAGCTTTCTTCTGAACTTGGTGTAAGTAGAACTACATTAAGAGAAGCCATACGCATTTTAGTTGCTCACAATGTATTAGAAATTAAAAGAGGCAAAGGTACTTTTATCACTAACAATCCAAATTTTTATGAGCATTTTAATTTGTCAGAACTTTCTAGTATAAGACTTAATATAAAAGATTTATATGAAATGAGACTTATATTTGAACCTAAAATAGCCTATTATGCAGCAAAGCGGGCTACTGATAAAGATTTAGAACGAATTATTTATTATGGAAAACTTGAAGAAGAAAAAATTTTAAAAAACGAAGATAGAACAGAGGTTGAGCAAGCATTTCATAATTCTATTGCTAAAGCAACTCATAATGAATTTATGGATAAACTTATGCCTATTATTTATAAAGCTATTTATAAAGGTGTAATTTTATCCGAAGATAACCCCATACTAATACAAGATACAATTAATGATCATAAAATGGTTATGGATTTTCTCTCTAAAAAAGATGCTCAAGGAGCTGAAACCGCTATGAAACTTCATATTATCCATGCCATGAGAGGATTAGGAATTGATAATGAATAAAAACTAAATTTCCCAAATAAAAATTAATTTTTATTTATAGAATAAATAAAATATAGTTCATAAACTAATTTTTTATAAAAATATTTAATATTAAAATAGCCATAAATCAAAAGTATTTTCGTTAAACTTAACTAACGCTTAAACAAACGAAAAATATTATAGATTTATGACTATTATTTTATAATATTAAACTAAATGTGTTATAATACTAATTAATATATTATTGAAAAAGGTTAAAAAATTTATATGCTTTAATAAATTTTCATTTATATTATTTATCTTTTAGGGATTTCTAAAACAGCACCTCTATTCCCTGATGTTACTAGTTCAGCATATCTTGAAAGATACCCAGTTGTAATTTTAGGCTCTCTAGGTTTCCAATTAGCTCTTCTTCTTTCTAATTCCTCATCACTTACAAGAAAATTAATTGTATTAGCTGTAATATCTATTTGAATTATATCTCCTTCTTCAACTAATGCAATATTTCCTCCAACAGCTGCCTCTGGAGAAACATGGCCAATTGCAGCACCTCTAGTAGCACCACTAAAACGTCCATCTGTTATAAGAGCTACTGAACTCCCTAATCCTCTTCCTATAATTGCTGAAGTTGGATTAAGCATTTCTCTCATTCCAGGGCCTCCTTTAGGACCTTCATACCTTATCACAACAACATCTCCGGCAACTATTTTCCCTGAATTTATAGCATCTAGGGCATCTTCTTCGCAATCAAATACTCTTGCTGGTCCTTCATGTTTTAACATTTCAGGTGCAACAGCAGAACGTTTAACTACACATGAATCTGGTGCAAGATTTCCTCTAAGGACTGCTATTCCTCCAGTTTCACTATAAGGGTTATCAACAGGTCTAATTACTTCAGTATTTTTGTTATAACAACCTTTGATATTTTCAGCAATAGTTTTTCCAGTACATGTAATTAAATCTGTTTTTAATAAACCAAGTTTATTTATTTCATTCATAACTGCATAAATTCCACCAGCTTCATGTAAATCTTCAATGTATGTATTTCCTGCAGGGGCAAGATGACAAAGATTTGGTGTTTTTGAACTTATTTCGTTAGCTAAATCAATATTTAATTCAACTCCTGCTTCATGGGCAATTGCTGGCAAATGAAGCATACTATTTGTACTGCATCCAAGAGCCATATCCATAGTTAATGCATTTTTAAATGCATCTTCTGTCATAATATCCCTTGGTCTTATATCTTTCTCAAGTAATTCCATAATTTTCATACCTGTATGTTTTGCCAGCTTAATTCTTTCTGAATAAACTGCTGGAATAGTACCATTACCTTGTAATGCCATTCCAAGAACTTCTGTTAAGCAATTCATACTATTTGCTGTATACATTCCAGAACAAGAACCACATGTTGGGCAAGCCTTATTCTCAAATTCTTCAAGTTTTTCTTCTGTAATTTTTCCTGCATTAAAAGCTCCAACTGCTTCAAACATACTTGAAAGACTTGTTTTACAGCCATCTACTTTCCCAGCGAGCATAGGGCCTCCGCTTACAAAAATTGTTGGAATATTAATTCTTGCTGCTGCCATTAAAAGTCCCGGCACATTTTTGTCACAATTAGGAACCATTACAAGAGCATCAAATGCATGTGCCATAGCCATTGCTTCAGTTGAATCTGCAATAAGCTCTCTTGTAACAAGTGAATATTTCATACCTTGATGTCCCATTGCTATACCATCACAAACAGCAATTGCAGGAAAAACAATAGGTGTACCTCCGGCCATTGCTACTCCAATTTTAACTGCTTCTACAATTTTGTCTAGATTCATATGACCTGGTACTATATCATTTTGTGAACTTACAATACCTATAAGCGGCCTATCCATTTCTTCTTTAGTAAGCCCTAAAGCATTTAATAAAGAACGATGTGGTGCGCTTTTGCTACCTTTTTTTATTGCATCACTTCTCATAACTATACCACCTTTTTATATATTTAATCGCTCAAAATAGTTGTCTAACATTATTTTACGTTGTATGATGTCTATTGTCAATTAAATTATCTTTAATACAATCTAAAATTTTTTAATTTTTTAATTTTTCTATAAATTAATTGTAAAAAACGACATATTCCCTGGGAAATATGTCGTTTTTATAATTACATATTTTCTTTTTTAAAATACTCATTTATTGATTTTACTAAAGATTCTACAATTTTTTCTTGATAATTTTCATCTAAAAGTCTCTTTTCTTCTTCATAGTTTGATAAAAAACCACATTCTACTAAAATTGATGGCATTTTATCACTGCAAGATAAAATTTTATAATTATTTTTTGCAGGTTTTTCTACTCTTTTATTATCATGATTTAAATCTATTTTTAAATTTTCCTGTACTATATGAGCCAATGTACTGCTTTTTTCATTATTAGAATACCATACTTGTGCACCATAATATTTCTCTTGTGGAAAATGATTTTGATGTATACTTATAAATAAATCTGCATTGGACTCTTCTTTTATTTTACATCTATTTTCCATATCTTGTGCTTTTTTAGTAGTATTTCTTTTTCCTTCTTCTATAAGTGCTTTATCTGTTTCTCTGATCATAACAACTTTGTATCCATTTTTTATTAAAGCATCTTTTAGTTTAAGACTTATAGCTAAATTAATATCTTTTTCTTTTATTCCTGTTTTACCTATTGCTCCGCCATCATATCCACCATGTCCTGCATCTATAAGAATAGTTTTCTTATCATTTGTACCTTTATTTCGTGCTGATACTGGTAATATACTATATATAGCTAAAATTACTGCAAAAAAAGCAATTATGCCCAATTTACCTTTTATTTTTTGTATAATCATCAAAAATACCTCCTTTAAAATTTTGTTCAAGAGAAATATTTTTAATGAATAGATTTGTTGCATAGATAATTTTATTGTTTTTAATGTATTTGTTCATTTCTTATATAAGTTTTATTATTTTCCTTATTTATTATAAGAACATAAAACTTACTACTTTTATAAGGTTTTTTATTTAGATTTAATTTAAAACCTTTATTATAGTTTTGACTAAATTTATTTTTTTAAATTATAAAATTTTTGGTAATTTTTTTGAAATAAAAAAACGCCAGAGGCTCTTCCCCTGACGTTTGTATCTTCTTTGAGCAAATTTTGAAATTCCAAGCGTACTTTCTTGGAAAAAGATATTTTTATCTCTTTGAGAATTGTGGTGCTCTTCTAGCTTTCTTAAGACCGTATTTCTTTCTTTCTTTCATTCTTGGATCTCTTGTTAAGAAACCAGCTTTCTTAAGTTCTGGTCTAAGATTTTCATCAGCTTTAACTAATGCTCTAGCTATTCCATGTCTAATAGCACCAGCTTGACCTGTATATCCTCCACCATTAACATTTACTATAACATCAAATTTTTCTTTAGTTCCAGTTAATACTAATGGCTGATTAACTATAAATCTTAAAGTTTCTAATCCAAAATAATTTTCTATATCTCTTTTATTAATTGTTATTTTACCTTCACCTGGTACAAGTCTAACTCTAGCGACTGATTTTTTTCTTCTTCCAGTTCCTATATACTGAACTTTAGCCATTTTAAATCCTCCCTCCTGCTTCCAATAACTAGTACTTTAACTCAAGTACTTCTGGTTTTTGTGCTGCATGTTCATGTTCAGCACCTCTATATACTTTTAATTTGCTAAGCATATCTCTTCCTAATGGTCCACTTGGAAGCATTCTTCTTACTGCTTCTTTGAAAGCATATTCAGGTTTCTTTGCTAAAACTTCTCTATATGGAGTTTCTTTTAATCCACCTGGATATAATGAGTGATGTCTCATCATTTTTTGATCAAGTTTCTTTCCTGTTAAAACAACTTTTTCAGCATTAATAACTATTACGAAATCTCCAGTATCAACATTTGGTGTAAATATTGGTTTGTGTTTTCCTCTTAAAATTGTAGCAACTTGGCTTGCAACTCTTCCTAGTGGTTTCCCTGCTGCATCAATTACATACCATTTTCTTTCAATTTCATTCTTTTTTGCTAAGTATGATTTCATCTTTTTCCCTCCCTGAACTCTACATAAAAAACGTTTATCTATGTCAAGACCCGGGGCTAGTGGATCTTATACACTACATAATACAACATTATTCATTATAATACATTCGACCTGGTGTGTCAATAAATTTCCTTTATTTAATAATAGACAAATTCAAGACATAATCCACTTGCCGGAACTGTTTTCGAAGCTCTTTTTCTATCTTTAGATTTTATTATTTCTAACACATATTCTGGATTTATTTTATGAATACCTACATCAATTAAAGTACCTACTATTATTCTTACCATATTATACAAAAACCCATCAGCTTCAATATAAAAAATTATTTTATCTGCATTTACTTTGAAATAAGCTTTTTGTATAGTCCTTATAGTGTTTTTTACTGAACTTCCTGAACTTTTAAAAGCCGCAAAATCATGTGTGCCTAAAAAAAATTTACAAGCTTTATTCATTGCTTCAACATCTAGTTTTCTTTTATAATGATAAACATAATTTCTGCCTATAGCAGCTGGCTCTTCTTTATTTAATATGGTATAGCTATAAAGTTTTCCTTTACTTGAATACCTAGAATGAAAGTCTAAAGAAACTTCTTCTGAATTTATTATTACAATATCAGAAGGAAGATTACTGTTTAAAGCAGCTTTAAAATTTTTATAAGGTATTTTACTTTCTGTTTTAAAATTAGCAACAAATCTTCTTGCATGTACTCCAGCATCAGTTCTGCTGCATCCTATAACTTCAATATCTTCACCTGTTATTTTTTTTAATGTTTCTTGAAGTTTTCCTTGAACACTTGTAGCATTTTTTTGTATTTGCCAGCCAGAATAATTTGTTCCATCATACTCTATTACGAGCTTTATATTTCTCATATTTTTACCTCATAAAAAATTATTAGCTTCTACTAAAAATACATAATAATACATACAAAACAGTGAAACTACTTGCTATATAATCTCTATTTTCTAACTTTAATACCTTCATCCTTGTTCTTCCTTCTCCACCTCTATAACATCTTGCTTCCATAGCCATAGCAAGTTCATCTGCTCTTCTAAATGAACTTATAAATAAAGGTACTAATAATGGAATTAAATTTTTAGCCCTAGCAAATAAGTTTCCGCTTTCAAAATCGGCTCCCCTTGCCATTTGAGCTTTCATAATTTTATCAGTTTCATCCATAAGAGTTGGAATAAACCTTAAAGCTATAGTCATCATCATTGCTAATTCATGAGAAGGTATACCTATCTTTCTAAAAGGATTTAATAATTTCTCTATACCATCTGTTAGTTCAATTGGAGAAGTTGTCAATGTTAATAGTGATGTTCCTATTATAAGGAAAGTAAGCCTTATTATCATAAAAGCTGCTAGTATAAGTCCTTCTTTATATATTTTTATAAATTTCCAATGAATTAAAGGTGTGCCTTCACCAGTTGTCATAAATATATTTATAAAAGCGGTAAATATAAGTAATATGAATATTGGTTTTAATCCTTTGTATATAAATTTAAAAGGAACTTTTGATATTATTATAGTGATTGCAATAAATGCAACTACAAATATATATCCTTTAAAATTATTTATTATAAAAAGAGAAGATATAAAAATTATAGAAATTATTATTTTAATTCTTGGATCAAGCTTATGTACAAATGATTCACCAGGTATATATTGTCCTAGAGTAATATCCTTAATCATTTTTTGCTCTCCTTAAAATCTTTAATATTTCATTTTTAGCTTGATTTATGGTAAATGCATCTTCTGATATATCAAAGCCTTTTTCCTTAAGAGCTTTCATTAAATACGTAACTTGTGGGACTGCTAAGCCAACACTTTCTAAAGTATCTATTTCTTTAAATATTTTTTCTGGTTTTCCATCAAGTATACATTTACCTTTATGCATAACTAATATTCTATCAGCAACTTTAGCTACATCTTCCATACTGTGAGAAACTAAAATTACTGTCATTTTATACTCTTTATGAAGTAACTTTACCTGGTTTAATATATCATCTCTTCCTTTTGGATCTAATCCAGCAGTTGGCTCATCTAAAATAAGTACATTAGGTTCCATAGCAACAACTCCTGCTATGGCAACTCTCCTTTTTTGACCTCCGCTTAAATCAAATGGAGATTTGTTTTTATAAGTTTCATAATCAAGTCCAACCATATTCATAGCTCTTTTTACCCTATTATTTATTTCTTCTTCACTTAAGCCTAAATTTTTAGGACCAAAAGCTATATCTTTTTCTATAGTTTCTTCAAAAAGTTGATATTCTGGATATTGAAAAACAAGTCCTACTTTTTTTCTTATTTCACTAAGTTTTATATTCTTACTTGTAATGTCTATGTCATCTATAAATATTTTACCATTGTCAGGTTTTAATAATCCATTTATATGTTGTATTAAAGTAGATTTCCCTGAACCAGTATGACCTATAAGTGCAATAAACTCACCATCATTTATTTTAATAGATACATTATCTAAAGCTTTTTTTTCAAAGGGAGAACCTTTCATATATATATGTGTTATATTCTCTATATTAATTGACATAATGCTTCCACCATTTCTTCTATAGTTAATATGTTAGTATCAATTTTAATACCACTCTTTTGTAATTCATAAGCTAATTCAGTAACTTGTGGGACATCTAATCCAATATTTTTCATTACTGAAACTTTACTAAATATATCTCTCGGAGTCCCTTCCATTATTAAGCTTCCTTTGTCCATTACAATTATTCTATCAGCTTCTGCAGCTTCTTCCATAAAGTGAGTTATAAGCACTATAGTAATACCATAAATTTTATTTATTTCTTTAATAGTTTTTATTACTTCTTTTCTTCCAGATGGATCAAGCATTGCAGTAGGTTCATCAAAAACAATACATTCTGGTCTCATAGCTAATATACCAGCTATAGCAATCCTCTGTTTTTGACCTCCTGATAAAAGATGAGGAGCATGTTTTCTATATTCATACATATCTACTGTTTTAAGAGCATCATTTACTCTTTTCCTTATTTCACTTGGTTCTATACCCAAATTTTCTGGTCCAAAAGCTACATCTTCTTCAACAATAGTTGCCACTATTTGGTTATCTGGATTTTGAAACACCATACCAGCTTTATTTCTTATATTCCATAAATTATTTGGATCTGATGTATCTAATCCATCTACATATACTTTGCCAGAAGTAGGAAGAAGTAAAGCATTAATATGCTTAGCTAATGTTGATTTTCCAGAACCATTTCGTCCTAATATTACAAGAAATTCACCTTTTTTTATGTTTATATCTATATTATTTATTGCAATTTTACCATTTTCTTCTTCTGTCCCTGCGTATTGGTATTTAAGCTCCCTGCACTCTACCATATTTCCCATAATAAAACACCTCTATTTAAAAAGGGACTAAGCTAATTTAACTTAATCCCTTTTAGTTAGCTTACAACATCACCTTTTGATGTGTTACTTTTACTATTACACTAACTCTAGTATAACCATTTCTGCTCCGTCGCCTCTTCTTGGACCTACTTTATACATTCTAGTATATCCGCCATTTCTTTCAGCATACTTTGGAGCTATATTATCAAATAAATTTGTAACAACACTCTCTTCTGTTACAAATGAAAGCACTTGTCTTCTAGCATGAAGATCTCCTCTTTTAGCAAGAGTAATCATTTTTTCAGCTATATTTTTAGTTTCTTTTGCTCTAGTTTCAGTTGTTTGTATTTTACCATTTTTTAAGAAACTAGTAACAAGATTTCTTAACATTGCTTTTCTTTGATCAGTTGGACGACCTAATTTACGATATCCTGCCATGTCTTTACCTCCTTTATCACAATTGGTGGGCACACAAAGTTTTATTCTTCACTTTGTTTTAAGCTTAAACCAAGAGTAGCAAGCTTTTGCTCTACTTCTTCAAGTGATTTTTTACCTAAGTTTCTAACTTTCATCATATCATCTATAGATCTTTGAGTTAATTCTTGTACTGTATTAATTCCAGCTCTCTTTAAGCAGTTATAACTTCTTACAGATAAATCAAGTTCTTCAATTGTCATTTCAAGAACTTTTTCTTTTTTATCTTCTTCTTTTTCAACCATTATTTCAACATTATTAGCTTGATCTGTAAGAGTCATAAATAATTTAAAGTGTTCTATAAGAATTTTAGCAGATAATCCTATAGCTTCATCTGGTTTTATTGTTCCATTAGTCCACACTTCAAGAGTTAGTTTATCATAATCTGTAATTTGACCAACTCTAGTATTTTCTACATTAAAATTAACTCTTTTTACTGGAGTATATATTGAATCAACAGGGATTGTATTTATAGGTAGATTATCTTTCTTGTTTTTAGTTTGAGAAACATATCCTCTTCCTCTGTCAACAGTGATTTCCATATATAGCTTACCATCTTCATCTAATGTTGCTATATGTAAATCTTTGTTTACAATTTCTACATTTCCATCAGTTTTTATATCTGCTCCAGTTACTTCTCCTTCCCCATTGGCATCTATATATATAGTGCTAGGGCCTTCACCATTCATCTTCAATGCTAAACTTTTTATGTTTAGTATAAGTTCAGTGACATCTTCTTTTACTCCTTGAACACTTGAAAATTCATGAAGTACATTTTCTATTCTAACAGAGGTTGCTGCTGCTCCAGGTAATGAGGAAAGTAAAATTCTTCTTAATGCATTACCTAGAGTTATTCCATAACCTCTTTCTAATGGTTCTACTACAAATTTACCATAAGTACCATCTTCTTTAAGTTCAACACATTCAATTTTAGGCTTTTCTATTTCTAACATTTTATATACAAACCCTCCTTATTATTCAATTTTTCGCTATTTTGAGGGCAACTGATTCTATTTTAATTACTTGCTGTATAACTCAACTATTAGTGTTTCATTAACTGGAACGTCAATATCAGCTCTAGTTGGCTCAGAAATCACTTTACCTTCAAAGTTTTCTAAGTTGCCTTCTAGCCAATTTGGAAGAGCTTTTGGATTTTCAATAAACATCTTAAATCTTTCACTGTTTCTGCTTTTTTCTGCAACAGTTATTACATCACCAACAGATACACTATATGATGGTATATCTACTTTCTTACCATTTACTAAAAAATGTCCATGAGTAACTAATTGTCTAGCTTCTCTTCTTGAACTTCCAAATCCTAGTCTGAATACTACGTTATCTAATCTCATTTCAAGAAGTTTTAATAAGTTTTCACCTGTTATTCCCTTCATTCTTTCAGCTTTATCGTAGTATGTTTTAAATTGACTTTCTAATAATTCATATATTCTCTTAGCTTTTTGCTTTTCTCTTAACTGAACACCATAGTTTGAAAGCTTCTTCTTATTTTGTCCGTGTTGTCCTGGTGCATATCCTCTTCTAGCAAATGCACATTTATCTGTATAGCATCTATCCCCTTTAAGGAATAGCTTTATTCCTTCTCTTCTGCATATTCTGCAGTGAGCTCCAGTATATCTTGCCATTAAAATTTACACCTCCTGCATTTTTCTATATATATAATTAAACTCTTCTTCTTTTTGGTGGTCTGCATCCATTATGTGGTATTGGAGTAACGTCTTTAATTAAAGTTACTTCAAGTCCTGCTGCCTGAAGAGATCTTATAGCAGCTTCTCTTCCTGCTCCTGGTCCCTTTACATAAACTTCAACACTTCTTAAACCATGTTCCATTGCTGCTTTTGCAGCAGTTTCTGCTGCCATTTGAGCAGCGTATGGAGTACTTTTTCTTGATCCTCTAAAGCCTAATCCACCTGCACTAGCCCATGATAAAGCATTTCCATTTTTATCAGTAAGTGTAACTATAGAGTTATTAAAAGTGGATTTAATATGTGCAGCACCATGCTCAACATTTTTTCTTTCTTTTCTTCTTCTAGTAGTTCTCTTAACTTTTTGAGCTGCCATTTCCTTACCTCCTTACTATTTCTTCTTTTTAGCCCCTATAGCTCTCTTTGGGCCTTTTCTAGTTCTTGCATTAGTTTTAGTTCTTTGTCCTCTTACTGGAAGACCTTTTCTGTGTCTTATACCTCTATAACATCCTATTTCTATTAATCTCTTAATATTAAGAGCTACATCTCTTCTTAAGTCACCTTCAACTTTTAAGTTCTTTACATAATCTCTTAATGCATTAACTTCTTCTTCTGTTAAGTCTTTTACCCTTGTATCTGGATTAATTCCTGTTTCTTTTAATATTTTTTGTGATGTTGGTAATCCTATACCATATATATATGTTAAACCTATTTCAACTCTTTTTTCTTTTGGTAGGTCAACACCTGCTATTCTTGCCATTAAATCTTACACCTCCTAGGTATTAATGAAATAAACCAAATTTATTAGTTTTATATATATTAAAGTTTTAGGCCAATAAAACTTTTGTTTTACTGTCAGCCGCCCCTAAAACATTTTAACCTTGTTTTTGTTTATGCTTAGGATTTTCACAGATAACCATAACTCTTCCTTTTCTTTTAATAACCTTGCACTTTTCGCATATTGGTTTAACTGATGGTCTTACTTTCATGGCTAACCCTCCTTATTACTTTGCTCTCCAGGTTATTCTACCACGAGTTAAGTCATATGGAGAAAGCTCCACAGTAACTTTATCTCCTGGTATAATTCTTATAAAATTCATTCTTAACTTTCCTGAAATATGAGCCAATATCTCATGACCACTCTCAAGTTCAACTCTAAACATAGCATTAGGCAAAGCTTCTAAAACCTTACCTTGCATTTCAATAACATCATCTTTTGACATAAGGTAATCAAACCTCCTTATTAGAGTTCATATGCTGTAAACACTTTTTTATCTCTTTGTTACTAACTCTATCTTTTTTTTCAAGCTTATTTTTGATTTCATCTATATATATATTAGTTATATTAAGATGCTTAATTTTCTTTTTTTTAGGCTTTTCAACAGTTCGCAAATCTCCATCGCATATATATACATAATTCTCATCTATTGTATCTATTATAATAAAAGCTCTATTTGCGTCCCTGCCTGATTTTGAATAAACCAGCCTTCCAATATAATCATTGTTAATCAAATTAACCACCTCATTAGATAAGAGTTAGTATTTCAGGTCCATCATTTAAAATAGCTACTGTATTTTCATAATGGGCTGAAAGAGAACCATCTTCTGTTACCACTGTCCAGCCATTAGGCTGTATTAAAACATCATATCTCCCTATATTAACCATAGGTTCTATAGCTAGAACCATACCATGACTTAATTTAGGTCCTCTACCTGGTCTCCCAAAATTAGGAACTTCAGGATCTTCGTGCATATCTCTTCCTATTCCGTGACCTACAAAATCTCGTACAACAGAAAAATTAAAGCTTTCTACATAATTTTGTATTGCTGAAGATATATCTGTGAGTCTATTCCCAACTAGTGCTTTTTCTACCCCTTTAAAGAAACTTTCTTTAGTTACTTCAATTAAAGTTTCAGCTTCTTTAGATATTTTGCCAACTCCTATAGTTCTAGCAGCATCACCTTGGTACCCATTTAATATAGCTCCACAATCAATACTAATTATATCGCCTTCTTTTAATATTCTTTTTCCTGGAATTCCATGTACTACTTCATCATTTATTGATGTACATATAGAAGCCGGAAATCCTTGGTAACCCTTAAATGATGGTTTTGCATTATGCTTTACTATGAACTCTTCTGCTATTCTATCCAATTCTGCAGTGGTTATTCCTGGTTTTATTACCTCTTCAAGTTTTTCTAAGGTTTCACCTACAAGCTTTCCCGCACTCCTCATATATTCAATTTCTTTATCATTTTTTATTATTATCATTTTTTATCTCTCCTAGAATTTCACAAATATTTTTAAAGACATCGTTTATGGCTTTCGTTCCGTCTACAACATTTAATAAATTTTTATCTTTATAATATTTTATTAAAGGTTGCGTTTCTGCGTCATAGATTTCAAGTCTTTCTATAACTGTTTCTTCTTTATCGTCCTTTCTTTGGATTATGTCATTTCCACATACATCACATTTACCTTCAAAAACAGGAGGATTAAATTTTATGTGATAACTTGCTCCACAAGATGGACAAACTCTTCTTCCGCTCATTCTTTCTATTATAAAATATTTTGGAACATCTATTAATAATGCTGTATCAAGTTGACTTTTCGATTTAAAAAGAAAATCATCCAATGCTTTTGCTTGATAAACAGTTCTTGGAAAACCATCTAGCAAAAATCCTGTTGTACAATCATCTTTTTTTAATCTATCTATTACAATATCAATTGTTATATCATCAGGAACTAATTGCCCTTTTTCGATGTATTTTTTTGCTTCAATTCCTAGAGAAGTCTCCATAGATATATGTTTTCTGAAAATATCGCCTGTAGATATATGTGGTATAGAAAATTTATTGCATATTGACTTAGCTTGAGTTCCCTTTCCAGCACCCGGAGGGCCTAATATAACTATCTTCAATAGCACCATCTCCAATTTTTATTTTAAAAATCCTTGGTAATGACGCATTACTAATTGTGACTCTAATTGTCTTACAATTTCAAGAGCAACTCCAACTAGAATTAATAAACTGGTTCCTCCAAATGATATCCCTTTAAACTTTGTATAACCTTCAACGATAATTGGGAACACTGCTATAATGGCTGCAAAGGCTCCTCCAAGTAATGAAACTTTTGTTAGTACTTTTTCAATATATTTTGCCGTATACTCTCCTGGTCTTATTCCAGGTATAAAACCAGAAGATTTATGCATATTTTCTGCCATTTCATCTGGTTTAAATGTAATTTGAGTATAAAACCAAGAGAAAAATAATATTAACAAAAAGAACACAAGCGCATATAACCACGTATTAGGTTTAAACGGACTATAGTCACTTGAAGTAATTGCTCTGAATATTTTTGAATTTGGGAACAATTGTGCTATAGTTGCTGGAAATTGCATTACAGAAGATGCAAAAATTATTGCTATTACTCCTGATGCATTTAAATTTATAGGAATATGTGTCGATTGTCCTTTAAAAGTTTTATTCCCAACTGTTTTTCCTGCATACTGCACAGGTATTCTTCTTTCTGCCAAACTCATTATCGTAACTACAATTAATAATGCTGCTGCAACCGCTATAAATATTATAACCTCTACTATATTAACTTGTTCCATGCTTTGGAGACCTACAATCTGGTATATGGTAAAAGGAATTCTTGAAATAATATTAATAAAAATAATTAATGAAATACCATTCCCTATACCTTTAACTGTTATTTGATCACCTAACCACATCAAAAAAATTGATGCAGTAGTAACCGTAAGCATAATTATAAACATTGTTAGCTTCGAAGTATCTTTAAGTGCATTTGTATTCCATATTATAACATATATTGTATATGACTGTAATATAGCAAATGCTATTGAAGCATATCTAGTATAATTTTGTAATTTTTTTCGGCCTTCTTCGCCTTCTTTTGAAAGCTGTTCTAAATATGGAATAGCTACTGTAAGCAGCTGAATAATTATAGATGCGTTAATATATGGTACTACTCCTAAAGCAAATATATTAAATTTGCTAAATGCTCCACCAGAAATTAAATCATAAAATCCAAATAAAGTACCTGATGTAGCCATATTTTTGAGTACATTTGTATCAACCCCAGGAACGAGGATACTATTCCCCATCCTGTAAATTGCAACTAAAAACAGCGTCCATAATATTCTTTTCCTTAATTCAGGAGTTCTCCATGCATTACGTAGGGTTGATAACATTTATACCACCTCAACTTTTCCCCCAGCCGCTTCAATTTTTTCAGCTGCAGTTTTAGAAAACTTTGATGCCTTAACTGTCAAGCTTTTTTGTAATTCTCCATTTCCTAATATTTTTACACCATCATATAATTTACTTATTACTCTTTTTTCAAGAAGAAGTTCAGGTGTAACTACTGTACCATTTTCAAATATGTTTAATCTATCTACATTTATGGTTGCATATTCTTTAGCGAATATATTAGTAAAACCTCTCTTTGGAAGTCTTCTGTATAAAGGCATCTGACCTCCTTCAAAACCTGGTCTTACTCCACCACCTGATCTAGCCCATTGTCCTTTTTCACCTTTTCCGGCATTTCTTCCAAGCCCTGAACCAGTACCTCTACCTACTCTTTTAGGACTTTTTCTAGCGCCTTCTGCTGGTTTTAAGTCATGAAGTTTCATTTATTACACCTCCTCTTAATTTTATATTTCTTTTACATCTAAAAGATAGCTTATTTTATTTATCATACCTCTAATTTGAGGAGTATCCTCTTTTTCAACGCTTTTTCCTATTTTAGATAGCCCAAGAGCTTTAGCAGTAGCTATGTGACTATCTAATCTTCCAATTAAGCTCTTTTTTAATGTGATTTGTAGCTTAGCCATGGTCAAGTCCCTCCTAACCTAGAATCTCTTCAACGGTCTTACCTCTAAGCTTAGCAATTTCTTCAGCTGTTCTTAAAGAAGCTAACCCGTTTATTGTAGCATTAACCATGTTTCTTGGATTATTAGAACCAAGTGATTTAGCTCTAACATCCTTTAATCCTGCAAGCTCAAGTACTGCTCTAGCTGGACCTCCAGCTATAACTCCAGTACCTTCTGCTGCTGGCATAATAAGAACTTTACCTTTTCCAAATACTCCTAAAACTTCATGAGGAACTGTAGTCCCAACTATAGGTACTTTAATAAGATTCTTTTTAGCATCTTCAATTCCTTTTCTAATAGCTTCAGGAATTTCTATTGATTTACCAATTCCAACTCCAACGTGGCCATTTTCATCTCCAACTACTACAAGAGCACTGAATCTGAAATTTCTACCACCTTTTACAACCTTGGCAACTCTATTTATAAAAACAACTTTTTCTTTTAGCTCTAGTGTGCTAGGATCTATTCTCATTTATTTCCCTCCTTCTTATTAAAATTCTAGTCCAGCTTCTCTTGCTCCTTCAGCAAGTTCTTGTATTCTTCCATGATAAATATATCCGCCTCTGTCAAATACAACAGACTTAATTCCTTTTTCTAACGCTCTTTTAGCTATTAAAGCACCAACTTTTCTTGCTGCTTCTTTGTTGCTTCCAACTCCTTCAAATTCTTTATCAAGACTTGATGCAGAAACTAATGTTTTTTGAGCAACATCATCGATTATTTGAGCATATATGTTCTTTTCACTTCTATATACTGATAATCTTGGTCTTTCAGATGTACCAGAAACTTTTTTACGTATTCTTAAATGACGTCTTACTCTAGCTTCTTGTCTATCTTCTTTTTTAATCATAAAGTTCACCCCTTCTCATAATTGTCAATACTCCAAACTTAATTTGTACGCATTGACGGTTTGTAAACTAATTATTTCTTACCAGTTTTTCCTTCTTTACGTCTTATTACTTCATTATCATATTTAATTCCTTTGCCCTTATATGGCTCTGGCTTTCTCCATGTTCTTATATCTGCAGCAACTGCACCAACTAATTCTTTATCAATTCCCTTAACAACTACTTTTGTTGGAGCTGGAGTTTCAAATTCAATGCCAGGTACTGCTTCTATTTCAACTGGATGTGAATATCCAAGATTTAATACTAATTTTTTACCTTGTAGTGCTGCTCTATAACCAACACCAACTAATTCTAATGTTTTTTGATATCCTGAAGTAACTCCTACAATCATATTATTTATTAAAGCTCTAGTTAATCCGTGAAGAGCTCTTTCTTCTTTATCATCACTATTTCTTGTAACAACTACAGAATTATTTTCAACAGCAATATTAATTTTATTACTCATAGCCTTTACAAGTTGACCTTTTGGTCCTTTAACAGTAACAACATTGTCTGGTGTTACTGTAACTGTTACACCATTTGGTATAGATACTGGAAGTCTTCCTATTCTTGACATTAATTACACCTCCTCTGTTAAACTACCAGATGTAGCAAATAACTTCTCCACCTAGTCCTAATTTTCTTGCTTCTCTATCTGGAACTATTCCTTTAGAAGTTGATATAATAGCAACCCCTAAGCCATTAAGTACTTTTGGTATTTCTTCTTTCTTACAATAAACTCTAAGTCCTGGTTTAGATATTCTTCTAAGTCCAGTTATAACTCTTTGTTTATTAGCACCATATTTCATTGTTAATCTTAACATAGGTACTGAACCATCATTATATTCCTCTATATTTTTAAGGTATCCCTCTTGTAGCATTATATTTGCAATAGCCTTCTTTATATTTGAAGACGGTACTTCTACTATTTCATGTCTAACAACATTAGCATTTCTAATACGTGTTAGAAAATCTGCAATAGGATCTGTCATTGCCATTTATTTGTGCCTCCTTTCATCTAATAAGTTTTATTACCAACTTGCTTTTTTTACGCCAGGTATTTGACCTTTATAAGCAAGTTCTCTAAAACAAATACGGCATACACCAAATTTTCTTAATACAGCATGTGGTCTTCCACATATTCTGCATCTTGTATAAGCTCTAGTTGAGAACTTTGGTTCTTTATTCCACTTTTCTATTAAAGCCTTACGTGCCATGTTTTCCCTCCTTAATTATTGAGCAAATGGCATACCAAGGAATCTTAATAGCTCTCTTGCTTCCTCGTCTGTCTTTGCAGTAGTTACAAATATTATATCCATACCTCTTACTTTATCAATTTTATCATATTCAATTTCTGGGAAAATTAGTTGTTCCTTAATTCCTAATGAATAATTTCCTCTTCCATCAAAAGATTTATCTGAAACGCCTCTAAAATCTCTAACTCTTGGTAAAGCTACATTTATAAGTTTATCAGCAAATTCAAACATTCTATCTTTTCTAAGAGTAACTTTACATCCTATTGGCATGTTTTCTCTTATTTTAAAATTAGCTATAGATTTCTTAGCTCTAGTTAGAATTGGCTTTTGACCAGTTATTAACTGTAAATCAGACATAGCAGATTCTAATACTTTAGGATTATCTTTAGCTTCTCCTACACCCATGTTCACAACTATTTTATCTAATTTAGGAACTTCCATTATATTTTTATATCCAAACTTTTCCATTAAAGCTGGGATAACTTCTTTTTCATATTTTTCTTGTAGTCTTGGAACCATTAGTTAAACCTCCTTTCAAACATTAAAATGTTTCTCCGCACTTTTTACATACTCTAACCTTAGTTCCGTCATCAAGTATTTTATGACTTATTCTTGTTACATTTTTACAGTTATTGCAATATAACATAACCTTTGAACTAAATATTGGAGCTTCTTTTTTTATAATTCCGCCTTGCATATTTGTTTTGTTTGGTTTTGTATGTCTGCTAACTACATTAACATCTTTAACAATAACTTTGCCATATTTAGGTAAAACTTTTAAAACTTCTCCTATTTTACCTTTATCTTTTCCGGATATAACCATAACTGTATCTTTTTTTCTTACATGTACCTTTGTTTTTTCCACAATAGCCACCTCCCTATCTTATAGAACTTCAGGCGCCAATGAAAGAATCTTTGTATATTCCTTATCCCTTAGCTCCCTAGCCACAGGCCCAAAGATACGAGTTCCTCTTGGCTGTTTATCATCTTTTATTATAACTGCTGCGTTTTCATCAAATTTTATATATGAGCCATCAGCTCTTCTTACTCCTTTAACGGATCTAACTATTACTGCTTTTACAACATCACCTTTTTTAACAACTCCGCCAGGTGTTGCACTTTTAACGCTAGCAACTATTACATCTCCAATGTTTCCATACTTTCTTTTAGAACCGCCTAATACTCTAATGCACATTATTTCTTTAGCACCAGTATTATCAGCTACCTTTAACATTGTTTGTTGCTGTATCATGTAAATACCCTCCTTTCAATGTTTAAGCTATTTAGCTTTTTCAACTATCTCAACAAGTCTCCATCTTTTATCTTTAGATAATGGTCTAGTTTCCATTATTAAAACTCTATCATTAATTTTAGCTTCATTGTTTTCATCATGTGCCTTAAACTTAGTAGTTCTGTTAACTGTTTTACCATATAATGGGTGACGAACTTTTGTTTCAACAGCAACTACTATGGTTTTATCCATTTTATCAGAAACAACTCTTCCAATTCTTGTTTTTCTATTTGCTCTTTCCACTTGGACGCTCCTCCTTTCGGCATACTACTTTATTGCCCTTAACTCAGCTTCCCTAAGGATGGTTTTAATTTGGGCTATAGATTTTTTTACTTCTCTTATTCTCATTGGATTTTCAAGCTGACCAGTAGCTAGCTGAAATCTTAAATTGAATAACTCAGCTTTTAGGCTATTTAACTTTTCTTTTAAATCTTGAGGGGTACTTTCTCTTAATTCTCTTAAATCATTAGCCTTCATTAATTTCACCACCCATTTCCTCAAAATCTTTCCTTGTAACAAACTTAGTTGATACAGGAAGTTTATGTGATGCTAGTCTCATTGCTTCTCTAGCTACTTCTTCTGATACTCCTGATAATTCAAATAATACTCTGCCTGGTTTTACAACTGCAACCCAAAATTCTGGTGAACCTTTTCCGGATCCCATACGTGTTTCTGCAGGCTTTTCAGTAACTGGTTTATCTGGGAAAATCTTTATCCAAAGTTTTCCTCCTCTTTTAATATATCTATTTATAGCTATTCTGGCTGCTTCTATCTGATTGCTTGTAATCCATCCTGGTTCAGTGGCTTGAATACCGAAATCTCCATAAGCAATAAAGTTACCTCTTGTAGCTTTACCTCTCATTCTGCCACGCATTTGCTTACGATGTTTAACTCTTTTAGGCATTAACATAGCGTATTCCTCCTTCCTTATGCGTTTACTTCTTCCTTCTTAACTTTCTTAGTTGGAAGAACTTCTCCTTTATACACCCAAACTTTAACTCCAATTTTACCATAAGTTGTATCTGCTTCTGCAAAACCATAATCTATATCGGCTCTTAATGTTTGTAGTGGAATTGTTCCTTCATGATATCTTTCAGTTCTAGCTATTTCAGCACCAGCAAGTCTTCCTGAACATTCAGTTTTAACTCCTTTAACTCCTTGCTTCATAGCTCTTTGTATAGTCTGCTTCATAGCTCTTCTAAATGCTATTCTTTTTTCTAATTGCGCTGCTATATTTTCAGCCATAAGCTGAGCATCTGTTTCAGCATTTTTAACTTCTACTATATTTATAAGTACAGTTTTATCTTTAACAATAGCTGAAATATCTTTTTTTAATTCTTCTATTCCTGCTCCACCTTTTCCTATAACCATTCCTGGCTTAGCAGTATATATATTTAATTTAATTCTTTTTGCAGCTCTTTCTATTTCAATTTTAGAAATACCAGATTGGTATAGTCTTCTTTTTACAAATTCTCTTATTTTGTTATCTTCTATTAAATTGTCAGCAAAATTTTTCTTATCAGCGTACCATTTTGCATCCCAATCTTTAATTACACCAACTCTTAAGCCGTGTGGATGTACTTTTTGTCCCACTATATATCCCTCCTTCTTATGCTCTTTCCTTAACTACAAGTGTAATATGACTAGTTCTCTTCTTTATACTAAACGCTCTACCTTGTGCGTGTGGTCTATATCTTTTCAATGTTGGTCCTTGACCTACATATGCTTCAGAAACATATAATCTATTAACATCTAAATTTAGATTATTTTCTGCATTTGCTACAGCTGACTTTAATAATTTATTTACTACGACAGCTGCATCCTTTGGAGTATATTGTAATATAGCAAAAGCTTCATTTACATTTTTATTTCTAATTAAATCAAGAACTACCCCAACTTTCATTGGTGACATTCTTATATATTTAGCTATAGCTTTAGCTTCCATAGTTAGCTACCTCCTTCCTTAAATTACTTTAAGCCAGTTTTCTTTTCAGTTTTATCTACATGGCCTTTAAAAGTTCTAGTTAATACAAATTCACCTAGCTTGTGTCCTACCATATCTTCTGATATGTAAACTGGAACATGTTTTCTTCCATCATGCACAGCTATTGTGTGACCTATCATTTGTGGGAATATAGTTGAACTTCTAGACCAAGTTTTTATAACCTTCTTTTCTCCTGTTTTGTTCATCTCATTTATTTTCTTTAATAAACCTTCATGAACAAAAGGTCCCTTTTTTACTGATCTACTCAATTAATTTGCCTCCCTTCATATTACCTATTGAGATAATATAGGAAGAGAATTATAAATTCTCCCCTAATTATTTAGTATTTCTTCTCTTAATTATGAATCTATCTGAATATTTCTTATGCTTTCTTGTCTTATATCCAAGTGCAGGTTTACCCCAAGGAGTAAGTGGTCCTGGATGACCTATTGGTGATTTACCTTCTCCACCACCATGTGGGTGATCAACAGGATTCATTACTGAACCTCTTACAGTAGGTCTCCAACCCATATGTCTTTTTCTTCCTGCATTACCTAAGTTAACAATTTCGTGTGTTAAGTTAGAAACTGTTCCTATAGTAGCTCTGCATTCAAGTCTTACATATCTCATTTCGCCACTTGGTAATCTAAGTGTAGCATAATCTCCTTCTTTTGCCATAAGCTGAGCAGAAGCACCTGCACTTCTTACTAATTGTGCTCCTTTTCCAGCAGTTAATTCAATATTATGAATTACAGTACCAACAGGTATGTTTTTAAGTGGAAGGGTATTACCAACTTTTATATCTACATCTGGACCAGACATTACTACATCTCCAACTTTAAGTCCAACTGGAGCTATAATATATCTTTTTTCTCCGTCCGCATAAGTTACCAATGCTATATATGCTGATCTATTTGGATCATATTCTATAGTAGAAACTTTAGCTGGAATTCCATCTTTATTTCTCTTAAAATCTATTATTCTATATTTTTGTTTTGCACCACCACCGTGATGTCTAACAGTTATTTTACCTTGGTTATTTCTACCAGCATTCTTCTTCAATGGCACTAAAAGAGATTTCTCTGGTACATCAGTTGTTATCTCTTCAAATGTTGGCATTGTCATTTGTCTTCTTGAAGGTGTGGTAGGTTTAAACTTTTTAACTGCCATTTTATTCCCTCCTTTTTTTAGCTTTTCTGGCCCTCAGCCAATACTTGCTTTTTATACACTTATATTAATTATTGCATTTCTTCAAAGAATTCTATATTTTTGCTATCTGCAGTTAACTTAACTATAGCTTTTTTGTAGTCAGGTCTTTTTCCTATATGAACTCCAACTCTCTTAGTTTTTCCCATTATGTTCATAACTTTTACATCTTCAACCTTAACTCCAAAAACTTCTTCTACTGCTTTTTTAATCATTGTTTTATTAGCATGCACATCAACTATGAAGGTGTATTTTTTGTCTGCCATTGAAGCCATGCTTTTTTCAGTGATAACTGGTTTTCTTATTATATCGTAATTAGTTAGCTTCATTATGCATACACCTCCTCAATTTTTGATACAGCATCTTTAGTTACTATAAATTTTTCATATTTTAATAAATCATATACATTTAAATTATTTATAGGTAATACTGCAACTCCTTCAATGTTTCTTGCTGATTTATATACATTTTCATTAACTTCAGCAGTTACAATTAATGTATTTTTTGCATTTAAAGCATTTAACATTGAAACTATTTCTTTAGTTTTTGGAGCTTCTAATTCTAAACTTTCTAATACAATTATATTATTATCTGCAACCTTTGAAGAAAGCGCTGACTTTAAAGCCACTCTTTTTAACTTCTTAGGTACTGACATGCTGTAGTCTCTTGGCTTTGGTGCAAATACTATACCACCATGAGTCCATTGTGGTGATCTGATTGAACCTTGTCTTGCTCTACCAGTTCCCTTTTGCCTCCATGGCTTTATTCCACCTCCAGAAACTTCAGCTCTAGTTTTAGCAGATTGTGTTCCTTGTCTTTTATTAGCAAGCTGTGCTAATACAACTTGGTGCATTGCATAAGTATTTATTGGAGCAGCAAATACATTTTCTGATAATTGTATATCTCCAACTTTTTGTCCTTCTTTATTATATAATCCTACTGTAGGCATTCTGTATCCTCCTTTCTACCAAAACTTAGGCTTTAACAGTATTTCTAATTACTACTAAACCTTTATTAGGTCCTGGTATTCCGCCTTTAATAAGAATAATGTTCTTTTCAGGCATTACCTTTGCTACTTGAAGGTTTAATACTGTTGTATTGACATTTCCCATATGTCCAGGCATTTTCTTGTTTTTAAATGTTCTTGATGGATATGATGAAGCACCCATTGAACCTACTGCTCTGTGAAATTTAGAACCGTGGCTTTCTGGTCCTCTGTTAAAATTCCATCTCTTTATAACACCAGCAAATCCCTTTCCTTTTGAAACACCTGAAACATCAACTCTTTCACCTGCTTCAAATATGTCAACTTTAATTTCTTGACCTACTTGATATTCGCTAGCATTTTCAAGTTTTAATTCTTTAACAAATCTCTTTAAAGGCACACCTGCTTTTGCAAAATGTCCCTTTATTGGTTTATTTCTTAATGATTCTCTTATATCTTCAAATCCAACTTGTATTGCATCGTAACCATCTTTAAGAACAGTCTTCTTTTGAATTACAACGCATGGACCTGCTTCAACAACTGTAACTGGAACTACTTTCCCATTTTCATCGAAAATTTGAGTCATACCAAGTTTTCTACCTAGTATAGCCTTTTTCATATCTCTTGCACCTCCTAAACATATTAGCGGATCACCTTAGCAATCATAATAGTTCAATTTTTATTTCGTACTTATATTATGTACGATTATAATTTTATTTCAATATCAACGCCTGCTGGCAAATCTAATCTCATAAGCGCATCAACAGTTTTAGGTGATGGACTAAGTATATCTATTAGTCTTTTATGAGTTCTCATTTCAAATTGTTCTCTTGAATCTTTATATTTGTGTGGAGCTCTTAAAATTGTTATAACATCTTTTTCAGTTGGTAGTGGAACTGGTCCTGCTACTTTAGCTCCTGTAGATTTTGCAGTTTCTACAATTTTTTCAGCTGATTGATCTAATATGTTATGATCAAAAGCCTTTAATCTAATTCTAATTTTTTGTTTTGCCATTTTATTTCCCTCCTTTTCATCGCACGCTTTGCTTCCTACGTACAACAGCGGATGTTCTGTAAACTGTTCCGGGTGTTGCATATACTTAAACATAGCAACACTTTACAGACTCTCCGTCGCCCAGTTCATGACTTGAGCATACTCAGCAAAAATTCCCCGGAAGCCGGCCACCTCTTGCCTCATCGCTGTTATTACATCGCAACTCCTATATTGTACACTAAATTTTATATTTTGACAAGTATTTTTTAAATACAAAGAATAATGTTATATAATTTATTTATATATTTAATATTGTTTACTTATACTGAATTAAAAAAACTAGTGAATATAGGTTCAATAATTTATAATATTTAATATTATTAACTTATAAGTAATAAATTAATCACATAAAAATAAAAAGAACCTTCTTATTTTTATAAAAGGTTCTTTTTATTTGGTGCAGGCGAAGGGAGTCGAACCCCCACGCCGTTGGCGCTAGATCCTAAGTCTAGTGCGTCTGCCAATTCCGCCACGCCTGCATATTATGGTGACTCCTAGGGGAATCGAACCCCTGTTACCACCGTGAAAGGGTGGTGTCTTAACCGCTTGACCAAGGAGCCATAAAATCTGGCAACGTCCTACTCTTCCACTCGGTCTCCCGAGCAGTACCATCGGCGCTGAGAAGCTTAACTTGCGTGTTCGGAATGG
>NZ_FUYD01000026.1:0-3201 GCF_900167505.1 Clostridium sp. USBA 49 | reverse complement strand
GAATTGCTGGTTATTACCTTATTCTCTGTTTAATTTTCAAAGACCAATCATTTCGCTGTCATCTGACAGCTTTTATAGTTTATCAAATTTAAATTGCTTTGTCAATAACTTTTTTTTATTTATTTTAAGTTTTTTTATAGATTAATTGTAAAATATAAATCACTTAATTTAATCTAGTAAAAATAATAATCCAAGCTTCGAAAATATTTTTACATAAGCATAAAAGATTATTATTTTACCAGATGATATCATTAATCTTTTAAGTTAAATTTTTATATACTTTTAATAATTATAACTTTTTAAATTAAATATTTAATTCTTTTATAATAAGCACTATTTAGCTCAAAAACAGAATAAATATGTAAAAAGTAATATGTATGATTCTATATATTTTATAATAGAAAATTTATAAACAGAAAAAATAATTTCAACAATAAAATATAATTAATTATTCCTTCTTGAAAACATATTAACTTAATCATACTAACATGATTAATCTATATTATAATTTAATATTACATCATATTCTTTTTTTAAGTTTTCAGTTATTTCAGCAAATTTATAGCTCTGTCTTTCGTTGAGCAATTCATTTTTTATTATTAAATAAACTTCTTCAAGGGATTTTATACTACCTATATTTTTATTTTCTACTTTAATTAAATGATAGCCAAATTGTGTTTTTACTGGTTCACTCACTACCCCAACTGGTAATTCAAAAGCAGTTTTTTCAAATTCAGGAACCATTTTACCTTTTGTAAAACTACCTAAATTCCCACCATATTCTTTAGAAGGACAAGTAGAATATTGAATTGCAGCCGCTTCAAAATTCATACCATTATCTATTTTATTTTTAATTTCTTCTGCCTCATCTAAAGTATTTACTAATATATGTCTTGCTGTAACACTGTCTTCTTCTTTAAATAAATGTTTATTAGCTTCATAATATTTTTTTATTTCTTCATCAGTTACATTTACATCTGAAAGAAGTTTATTTATAGCAGTTTGAGTTAAAATTTCTTTTTTTGCATTTTCAAGTCTTTTAATATACTCTTCATCTTTCTCTATTTCATTATCTTTAGCATAATTATAAATAAGTTCAAAAGAAATTATTTGATTTAAAAGCTGCCTTTTTCCTTGTTCATTCATAAAATATGATTGTCTTTCTTTGGGAAATCTTGAAATTATCTCATCTAAATCCTTCTGTGTTATATTTTGACCATTTACTACAGCCAATACATTATTGTCCATATTATTTCTCCTTTTAGCTTATACTTATAAAATATTTATAATAATATATGATGATTATCTCACAAAAGTCTTTTTATTAAATATTGAACATTATATATAGATGTAATAGAAATTTATAATACCATCAATATATATATATAGTAAAATTTAGTTTACAGCTTATTAATGAGTTAATCATATAATAATATAATAACATATATAAAATTAATAATCATCAAAAAAATATATAAGATACAAAAATCTCTATTTTAAAATAGAGATTTTTGTATCTTTATCAATAGCATTTAATATATCTAATTATCCAATTATCTATTTATCTATTTTTTGATACATACATTTAGCTAGTTATTTTAGCAAAGAATGAATTTCATTTTTTAAATTTTTAATTCTTTGTTCAATAATATGAATTACTCTAACGAATTCTTCATCATCTTTCCCAGTTGGATCTGTAATTCCCCAGTCTTCTCTATATTTACATGGTAAAAATGGGCATTGTACATTACATCCCATAGTTACAACAACATCAATTGGAGGAATTTCTTCTAGAAGCTTTGGTTTTTGTGTTTTTTCCATATCAATACCATAAATCTCTTTCATAAGACGTACTGCATCTTGATTAATTTTTTGTTTTATTTCTGTTCCCGCAGAATAACTTTCAAACACATCTGAAGCAAAATGCTTCCCCAGAGCTTCTGCAATCTGACTTCTACATGAATTATGAACACAGATAAAGGCAACTTTGGGTAACATAATTTATAATCTCCTTTTTTAATTTTAACCTTTTTATAAAAACTTTATTTTCTTTATCCTATTACTTTTTTTAATATTTCAATAATTTCTTCTGTTTTTAAAACTTTTCCATAGGAAACTACTTTACCGTCTATAACTAACGCAGGTGTCGTCATAACTCCATATGAAGCAATCTGTGCAAAATCTCTCACATGCTCAATAGCAGTATCTATTCCAAGTTTTTTTAATGCATCTTTTGTTGCTTCTTCCAACTGATTGCATTTACTGCATCCAGAGCCAAGTATTTTTACAGATATCCCTTCCTTCTTTATCATCTCTTTAAAATCCATAGTCTCTGAATTAGAGTTAACACCAGAGTCGCTTTCATTTTCATCCACTTTAGAAGTCTTTAATTTATATACTTTTTCAAAATCACAACTTGACTTTATTTTTTCTTTCTTATTTTTAAAATTAAATAATGACATAATAAATTCCTCCTAAAATTTATACAAACAAATACTAAAAGTATAGTAATCTTCTAATCTGCATGGCTTTATTTACAAGAGCAGTTCTGCTTAGTATTATATAGTTTAGTAATTTTATCAAGAAGTTCTTTAGCATAGGCACTACCTTCTTCATTTATAGAATAATATGTCCATTTTCCTTCTTTTCTGGCATTAACAATACCTGAATCACACAATATTTTCATATGATGGGACAAAGTAGACTGAACAATATTCAAACTTTCTAATAACTTACAAGCACATTTTTCACCTGTTTGCAATAATTCCAAAATCATAAGACGATTTTCATCACAAAATGCTTTAAAGACATTTGCATTTTTTTCATATTCACTCATTTGCACTTTATCACCTCATATCTATATTGTTCGATATAACTAATTATATTATTTGTATCGATAAACGTCAATGTATTCTTTGTATTTATTAAAAATAAATTATATACCTATTATCATTACATATATTAATCTTTATATGCTTAATTTATCAAATATATTTAATATAATCTATAAATTTATTTTTTACGTTTGCAAAAGTTAAAAATAAATCCACAAAAATAAATCCAGTAAAAAGCAGAAAATACTTTTTACTGGATTTATTTATAAAACAAAATTTAGATTGGTGGCCAGACCAGGAATCGAACCAGGGACACGAGGATTTTCAGTCCTCTGCTCTACCGACTGAGCTATCTGGCCTTAATAAA
>NZ_FUYD01000007.1:41441-125765 GCF_900167505.1 Clostridium sp. USBA 49 | reverse complement strand
GAGGATTTCTTATACTTGCTGCAATAATTTCAGTATTTATGTTGTGTTTTGAATATATAGTTGATATTTTTTCAATTAAATCCATACCATTAGTTGAAATATCATCTAACCTTCCTAAAAATGGACTTACAAAGCTTGCTCCTGCATTTGCTGCAAGTAAAGCTTGTGCTGCTGTAAATACTAATGTAACATTTGTTTTAATTCCTTCTTTTGAAAGCACATTAACTGCCTTCATTCCTTCCCCTGTCATAGGTATTTTAACTACCATATTTTTATGTATTTTAGCTATTTCTCTACCTTCTGCAATCATACTAGGCGCATCATCGCTTGTAACTTCTCCACTTATTGGACCATCAACTATAGAAGTTATTTCTTTTATTACTTCTTTAAAATCTCTTCCCTCTTTAGCAATTAATGATGGATTTGTAGTTACTCCACAAATGACACCCATTTCATTAGCTTCTCTAATTTCCTTGACATTAGCAGTATCAATAAATAATTTCATTATAAACATCTCCTAATTTATATTTTTAATAAATTTAGCTCTTTATTTTCTATTTTTACTTTAATTTTTTTAAATTTATCCCTCCACATTCTAACCGAAATTGTTTTCATTTATCAATAATTTTATTTTACTATAATGGTGTAACTTTTTCAACTAATTTTAAAATGTTATTTAAAAATTTAAGTTTTTAAATTTTTAAATGATTTTTTAGTCATAAAAAAGCCTATGTTAAGTATATAACATAGGCTTAAATTTAAAGTTACTTTTTATATGCTAATATAAGTATATATTTTAATCAATAACTTTTAATGTATCATTTTCTTCTTTTAATGTAAAAAACTTAGCTCTTTCCTTGCCATGAGGAGTATCAGGACTATGAACACATAACCTTAAATTTCCTTTAAAATCTACAAATAAACTAGGATGACCTGCATTACAATCAAGTAATAATTTATCGTCATTTGTCCATTTACTTTCAATCATCCCATTTTCTGAACGAGCAATAGCAACTGTATAGCCTCCTAATCCATTTTCACTATATCCTTTTATAGAATAACTTGACCAAAGCAAAAGTAATGTTCCTTTTTTAGTCTTATATATATATGGCGCATCAGTTAAATAACCTTGTTTTTCTATTCTATCATCATTAAACAGTCTTATCCATTTCATCTTTGAAGCATCCAAAATTTCATAAGCTTCTTGATTTTTTGCTTCTTTTAAATCCTCAGTCAATTTAAGAGCTTTAATTTTACCATTAAAAGTTTCTGTCCATTCATGAGAAAATATAATCCAAGGCTGATTATTAGTGTCAACATATAAAGTTCCATCTAAACATTCTGCATTTTTTAATGTAACGGCACCATTACTGTATGGATAATATGGTCCTTCTGGTTTATCTGCAATCAATATTCCTGTTCCTCTATTTTCACCAATTCCACCTTTAAAAGATGCAAACATGTAGTATTTATCTTTATATTTATGAACTTCTGGTGCCCAATAGTTTCTAACTCCCCAAAACCCTTTTGGAGGGCTAAAAGCAACATATGGACCACTCCAGTTTTTTAAATCTTCTCCTATATAAACCTCAAAATATGGATCTATATCTCCTATACCATCAGCAAAAGTAGTTCCAAAAAGAAAATATTTTTTTCTCTCATGATCTGCATATACAAAAGCATCTCTAATATGAATATCTTCTGTTTTTATATTTTTTATTTTTCTTGCTCCAATTTTCATATTTTTCACCTTTTAATATACAATATTATGTCTATATTTTTCATTAATTCTTTTTATTTCTTCCAATTTACATTTTGGTTTTCTATCATAAGTTAACAGCCCATTTACTTCTTGCTCTACATCAGTAAGTTGTGTATAACAAAATCCAAATATAATATCAGAATTATATATTGCATCTATTATTCTTTCATAATCTTCTAAAAATTCTTCTTCACTTGATACAGACGTGTATCCCCAGCCTTGTGGATGTTTTTTATCAAAAGCAATTCCTCCAAATTCAGTAAGCATAATAGGTTCTCCTTCATTTTTAAAACCGTTAGCATATATTCTTCTTCCTGCTGGTTGTGAAACTAATATATTTTCTTTATTTTGTAATGACTTTAAATAATATTGATATTTTTCATTTTCATATTTTGAACCATGATTATAATTGTGAATAGCACAAATATCTGTTTTTGTTAGCTCCCATCCATCATTTGATATTACAAGTCTTGTTTTATCTAAAGAATGAGTAAGATGATACATTGTAAGTGAATGATGCTGTTCCATCTCATCTCTTCCTACTCTAGGAATACCCCAACTTTCATTTAAAGGTACCCATGCAACTATACACGGATGATTATAATCTCTATTTATAACCTCAATCCATTCTTTTATTAATCTTTCAACTGCTACTGAACTATATTCTGCATTACTTGGCATTTCACCCCAAACAATAAATCCTAGCTTATCTGCCCAATATAAAAATCTTGGATCTTCAACTTTTTGATGTTTTCTACACCCATTAAATCCCATTTTTTTTGCAAGTTCTATATCTTTTTTAAAATCTTCATCATAAGGAGCAGTTAACAATCCTTCTGGCCAATAACCTTGATCTAATACAAGTTTTTGATAATATGGTCTATTGTTTAAATATACAATACCTTTTTCTGTATGAATTTTTCTCATTCCAAAATAAGTATATACTTCATCTAAAGTTTCATCATCTTTTATAAGTTTTATTTTTACATCAAATAAATTTGGATTTTCAGGTGTCCAACACCACCCAGAGCCATGATTAAATGTCCTAAATATTTTCTTATTAAATAAATCTATACTTCTTTTATTATATTTTTCTATTATATTTATAGTATCTTTTACTACAAGTTGTCCTTTAAAACTTATCGTAATCTCTGCTTCTAAATCTTTTTCAATCCTAGGCACTTCAAATTCTATACAAACTTCTCCTTTATCAATATCTGGCGTAAATTTAACATATTTTAAATTTATAAAATTTATTGGTTCTATCCAAACAGTTTGCCAAATTCCTGTTGTTCTTTTATACCAAATACTGCTTGGATTTTCAATCCAATATTGTTTCCCTCTTGGAATTGTCTCATCATCCCATGGATCATAAACTTCTACAATTAATTCTTCTTCATTCCAATTTAAATTTTTAGTTATATCAAATGAAAAACTTGTATGCCCTCCTATGTGTTCTCCAACCATTTTTTCATTTACATAAACCTTACAATGGTAATCAACTGCACCAAAATTTATTATTATAGATTTATCTTTCCAATTATATGGTATTTTAAATTTTCTTTTATACCAAACCATATTACATGGCTTATTATCATTTATACCGCTTAATTTAGATTGATAAGCAAAAGGAACATTTATTTTTTGCCAATCTTCATTCTCAAATCTAAAATCCCATTCACCATTAAGATTTAACCATTCTTTTCTAACAAAATTTGGTCTTGGATATTCTTTTCTATACATTACTATAATCAACTCCTACTTTATTCCTGTATTAGTTATACCTTTAACTATATATTTATTAACTACTAAAAATATTGCTATTGCTGGCAATACAGCAATTACTGTTGATGCCATCATTTTTGCTGGATTTACAAAATTTGCTCCTTGTATAAGTCCTGCAAGACCTGTGGTTATTGTCTTCATTTCATTATTACTTACAACCAATGAAGGCCACAGATAATCATTATATATTCCAAGAAAAGTAATAACACCTAATGTCATTACTACAGGTTTAATTGATGGATAAACCACTTTTATTAAAATATCTATATATGAAGCTCCATCTATAGATGCTGCTTCTTCTAATTCTTTGGGAAAACCTATTAAAAAATTATAAATTAGATATACTCCTATTACATTTGCAGTATAAGGAAGTGTTAATGGTATATAAGAATTTAATAATTTAAATGTTTTAAAAATATAGTAAGAAGGAAATAATGTAACAATTCCAGGTACAGCCATAGCTGCAATAATAATTGTTAAAAAGAAACTTTTAAAAGGTACATTTAATCGCGCTAATGCATACGCTGCTAAAATATCTATAAATATTGTAAATAATGTCCCTATTACTGTTACAATAGCTGTATTGATAAGCCATTGAATAATTGGTGCTTCTGTTGTAGCAGAAAAAATACTTTTATAATTTTCAAATGTCCATATTTTAGGAAGTAAGTTTGCAGAAGCCATAGACTCTGAAAGAGTTTTAAAAGATGTTAAAATCATCCATATTAATGGTAACATAAATAATGTAGCTAATATTATTGCTATCAAAACTAATATTACAGTACTTATTTTTTTACTCTTCATTATCCTTACCTCCTAATTTCATCTTTTTCACGTGTTATAATCATCTGCAAAAAAGATATTAACATTATAATTATTCCCATCAATATAGCCATAGCCGAACCAGCTCCTAGCTGATTTAACCCAAATACAGTTTTTTCAATATTCATAATCAATGTAGTTGTGCTTTGTGAAGGCCCACCTGCAGTAATTAATTTTGCTTGACCATATAGATTAAAAGAAGCAATAGTTGTTGTTAAAATTACAAAAACTAATACATTTTTAATAGATGGATATATAATGCTTTTAAATTTATACCAAAAATTAGCTCCATCTAAAGAAGCTGCCTCATATAGTGATTGATCTATATCATTTAAGGAATTTATAAACAACATCATATTATAACCTATTGTCCACCATATTGTTGTAATAACTAAAGCAATCCAAGCATAAGGCTGTTTATTTAGCCAATTAATTGGTGAAGATATTATCCCTAAATTTATAAGAATGTTATTTATAAATCCTCCATTTCCATTAAATAACCATAAAAATATTGAAGCTACTGCAGTTACAGAAACAGAATAAGATATAAAAAATATTGTTCTAAATACAGGTTTTAATTTATTAGGTAAATTGTCTACTATTAAAGCTAAACATAAAGCAACTATTACAAGCGGTGGTACACTAATAAGAACAAATATTAGTACATTTTTTAAAGCTTTCATAAAAAATGCATTATACATATTACCAGATGTAAAAATATCTATATAATTTTTTAGTCCTATAAATCTATGAATTCCTGTTGAAAGATTCCAATTATTAAGACTTATCCATATGCCAAATATTATGGGTATCAACCAAAATATTATAAAACATAATAAAAATGGCAGTAAGAAAAGTATTGATTTAAATTTACTAATTCTCATATTGTCACTTCCTTCTATAAAAATTTAACAGCTAAAAATATATAATATACGTGAATTAATTTATATTAATTCACGTATATTATAATTAAATTTATTTAATACCACTTACTTGTTTTGCTAATTCTGTAGCATTTTTTAGTTCTATCATTAATTCATCTTCAGTTAAATTTTTTGTTGAAACTAGTTTATTAAATACTGTTTCATTCATATATCTAATTTGTTCCCCAAATTGGTATACATCTGGAGCTTGAACAAAAGTATCAAATTGTTGTTGATTATAATATGCCAATTGATATTTATCTTTATTTTTATTAACAAGTTCCATAGTTGCTTTGTGAAGTGGAGCCTGTCCTGCATCTGCCCAATTTATTAAATTCTCTGGTTTATACATATATTTAAAGAATTCAGCAATTGCCTCAATTTTTTTATCATCTGTTACTGTTTTAGAAACTGCTATTGTATGTCCATTTCCATAAACAGCTTTCTTTTGCCCTAATACAGGTATTGTTCCTATTCCTAAATCATCACCATATTTTTCTTTTGCTGCTCCATAAAACCAAGGACCTGTTAATGCGATTGCTGTTTGAACTGCTGCATTTTCTTTACTTTCTTTCATAAATGATTGAAATTCTCCATCTAATCCTAATCCTTCTGGTGAAATTTTATCTTTCCAAATCATATCATGAAATTTCATTAATGATTTCGCATATTCAGGTTGAGCAAAATTTAAATATCCATCTTTATCCAATTTTATTCCGTCTTGAGCAGCTATAGTGAGCATGTAAAACTCTACTAATCCTGAATTAGGAACTCCTAGTGCATATAAATTTTTATCTTTAGATTGAAGTTCTTGATTTATTTTTATTAAATCTTCATAATTTTCAGGTGCTTTACTTATAAGTTTTTTATTATAAAACATTGTCAACGGATGTATATCTAAAGGAATTGCATACAATTTACCATCTCTTGTTACAAGCTTTTCTGCTATTGGATGAAAATCTCCTATTTTTATTCCAGCTTTATCATATATATCGTTCATTTCTCTTAAAGAACCATCTTTTACATAAGTAGTTAAATTGTTAACATGCATAACTACTAAATCAAAATTATCTGCCTTAAACTTCGTATAATGATCTTTTTCCTGAAGTTCTTCAACAAAATATTTATTTTGCGATTTATTAAACCCGTCCGTAATTTTTTTCATGTATTCACCGTCGCCACCAGTAAATCCATTTATAAATCTTATTTTTATTCTTCCATCTGATGTAGTATTATTTTTACTTGTATCAGGTTTTTTAGGACTGCATGCTGCCAGTCCAACAGTCATAGCAGCTGTTAAAGCTAAACTTAATATTTTTTTGTAATTCATATTATATTTCCCCCCGTTTTATTAATAAATTATTTATATCAATTGCACTTTTAATGCAATTAACATCACTATTTAATAATTGAGTTAAAAGAAATTATTATTATACTTTTTGTTTTAAAACAATTTTTTTGTTTATTTTGGGAAAATAAAATTTGTTTATTTTTAAAACAAATTTTATGTTTTATTACATTTTTTTTGTTTAATTTAATTATAAAAAAACGTTTTCTATATGTCAATATATTTTTTAATTTTTATAAAAATTTTTATTAATGTTGAATTTAACAATCAATATAATTTTAACCTAAACTATATTCATATAATAATTACTTAATAAAATAAATTTATCAAGGATTAAAGCAAAAATTTTATCCTTGATAAACATAGTTAAAATTCAATATTAGTTTTTTATTTATGATAAATAAATTATTTTAATAATCTATTCTCATAACTATATGCTGAGGGTAATCTCCAAAATTATCTCCAAACAAATTCATTCCACCAATATTTTTCGCATCATCCTTAATTCCAATTCTAACAGAAATAAAATCATTTTTTTCTAAATCTAATTTATTTATATTTATATTAGAAACTTTTTTACCATCTATAAAAGCCCCTTCTTTTGTTATTCTCCATGTTTTTAACATTCCAAATTGCGTTGATCCATCTGACCACCATATTGGATTTAATTTTCCTCTTCTCCCTCCAAAATCACCTGGGCTAGTCCAAGTACCACATTCAATTCCATTAACCCACATTGTTATATCTGAAGGCCACTCATTTCTAAAATTTGGTGCTTCAGAACAAACTTCTACTGATATCTCAATCATTTTAGCTTTAACTTTTTCCAAAACAGTATTAGGAAATCTATATTCTAAATATCCTTTATGAAACCAAATTAACTGTGCATTAATTCTTAAAGGATCATAAAAGCTTCTTGGATCATCTTCTACACCTAAATACCCTTTATCTGTTACAATACCACAAGTTGGATATGCTTTACAGTCTACATAACTTCCTATAGGCATATTTATATAATAAGATTTATCACTTGAAGGCTTAGAAGACTTTAATATAATTTGTATAAAATCTCTTTTTCTACTACATAGTTTCATAGAGCCTCTAGTTCCTGGCTGAAGTTCTGTATGGATAAGCCCTGCTTCTTCTAAAATTTTAACATTAACTGCAGCTGTTGAAGCAGGTATTCCTAAACATTCAGAAATTTCATTTACATTTAATGAATTAAAATTTAAAAGTTTTATTATTTCTATTCTTATCTCTGATGCCAAAGCCTTAGCAACAGTATATAATTCTTCAGGTTTTTCCAAACTAAGCTCAATTTCTTTAGACATAATCACCTCTCCTTTAAAAATTTATATAACAGTTATTTTATTTTAAAACATATTTATTAGTATTTTATTATAACCATATATTAATTTAATGTAAATATAAAAATATTTATTATTTGATAATAAGTTTATAATATATAAAAATTTATATTTATATACCATTATTATAAATTTATTTATGACTTTAAATTTTAAAAGAAGTATGAAGGCAATTTTAATAATTACCTTCACACTTCTTTTATTTTTATCGTTTTATATATTTTTTATTTTCTTAAATAAAGTAATTTATAAAAAGTAATTTATAATATTATAAATTTTTAGTTAGTTTTATAATAATCATATAAAATTTCACTGTACTTTTATTGAAAAACATTCAAGTTTATGAATTTTTGCACTCCCTATAATACTTATTTCCATTAATGATTCTGTATTTTGTGGATAAACTCTTGCACTCAATACACGTCTACCACCATCTAAAAATATTTCAAGTGCTGAATTGTCTAATATAATATCTATTTCAAACAAATTATTTAAGTTTAAAACATCCGTTTTACGATAATCATCTTTTAAATAACAAGAATTTTTTCTATAAAGAGTAAATTGATTATCTTTATATGTTAAAAAAATGTTTTCTGAATCTGTAGGATATACTTGTATATTAATTTTTGTATTTTCTGTAATATTTATTTTACATTTTATTCGCATTGCAGTTTTAAGCTTAAAAGTTTTATTAAAATTATCTACGCTTAATTCTTTAATTTCTTCAACCAATTTACAATATTTATCTATACTGCTAACTGGTTTTTGAATTAATTCATTATTCTTAATTGATAATTCACGTGGAAGTATCATTGCTCCTGTCCAGTTAAGTCCCATTTCATGTGTTGGCATAGTATGTCCCCATATTTCCATCCAAGCAATCATAATTCTTTTCCCATCTGGTGAAATAGTAGACTGAGGAGCATAAAAATCTAACCCATGATCTATTTCTCCGTATTTTTCCATAATAAATTTACCTTCACTAGAATTAAATGTACCAATCATCCAAATAGAACTACTTACATTTTTATATCGTTCTCCTTGAGAATTCATTGCAATTGGAGAAATAATAATTACATCTTTATCGTCCAAATGAAACATATCTGGGCATTCCCACATGTTTCCAAAACGTTCATCACCTTTTAACATAACTGATTTAAATTTCCATTCAATCAAATCTTCCGATTCAAAAAGCAGCAACTGACCTATTCCCTGTGTTGTTTTAGAACCAACAATGCAAAAATATTTATTATCAATTTTTATAACTCGTGGATCTCTAAAATCACTTATAGACATATCATCAGTAAATAGTTCATTTTTTATCACCGGATTATTAGAATATTTGTCAAAATTTACTCCATCATTTGAAAAAGCAATACACTGAGTTTGATTTACTAAATTTTTATAATTATTTGGGTGTACATGTCCCGTATAAATCAAATAAAGTTTCCCCTCTTTTTCTATGGCACTCCCTGAAAAGCATCCATCTTTATCGTAAATTTCATCAGGAGCCATAGCTATTGGAAGATGATACCATTTTATTAAATCCGCGCTTACTGCATGGCCCCAATACATTGGACCCCAAATTGTATCATAAGGATAATGTTGATAGAACAAATGATATTGTCCATTGTAATATATAAATCCATTTGGATCGTTTATCCATCCACATACAGGTGTAAAATGGAAATTAGGTCTATATATATCTATAGTTTCGCATTCTTTACTCTCTTTATATTTGTTAGCACGTTTTAATAATTCACTCATTAAATTCCCTCCACTATTTTATGCCTACACCTGCTAGTCCTTGAGTAACATATTTTTGCATTGTCGCATAAATTATAATCATTGGTATTGTAGCTATAGTTAATGCCGCCATAATTTGATCTGTAAATACTGGTTGAGTATTAAATATAACATTTATAGCTACTTGAATAGGATATTTTTTGTCATCTGTCATAACCATTAAAGGCCAAACGTAATCATTCCATGACCAAATAAATGTCATAACCGCCGCAGTAGCATATATTGGTTTTGATAACGGAACAATAACTTTAACAAATATTTTTGCAGTTGAAGCTCCATCTATCTGTCCTGCTTCTTCATATTCTTTTGGTATTGTATCAAAAAATTGCTTAAATAAATAAATTAAAAACATATTAGTTATTGATGGTAATATTAATCCTGCATAAGTATTCGTAAGCTTTAATCGATGTATTATTGTAAATAAAGGTATTGTAGTATTCTCTAAAGGCACAATAAGCAGTGCAATAATACCAGTTAATATTAAATTTTTTAAAGGAAAATTATATCTAGATAACGCATATCCTGCCATAGAATTTACTATTAAACTTGAAATAACAGTTATACTAGCATATGCTAAACTATTTACTACAGGTCTTATAATATTAAACCTATCAAATAATTTATAATATGCACTAAACCATTCAGAAGGATTTCTTGCTGGTAAAAAAGTAGCAAGAGAAGTCATATCTTTAAATATATTGTTTTCAGTTTTCATTGAATTAACAATCATCCAAACTAAAGGAGCTAAAAATAAGATTGCAAATATTGTTAATATGATATATTTTATAGTTTCAATTATTATTCTTTTATGTGTCATTTTACTGCTCCTTTCCTAACTTAGATTGAAGAATTGATATTGGAAGAAGAATTATTGTAAATGTTAATGCAATAGCACTTGCATATCCAACATATCTAAATTTATAACCTACATTAAATATATGATATACAATAGTAAGAGTGGAATCTAATGGTCCTCCACCTGTCATAACCATAGGTTGTACAATAAGCTTAAATGCAGAAATTATTGTTGTAACTAATACAAATACAGCTACAGGCCTTAGGCCAGGTAAAGTAATGTAAAGAAATTGTTTCCACTTGTTTGCTCCATCAATATCAGCTGCTTCATATTGATCTGTTGGTATATTGCTTAATCCAGCAAGGAAAATCATCATTTGGAAACCCGCCCCCTGCCAAGATGAAATAAACATTATAGTTGGCATTGCCTGCTTTGGACTTGATAGAAATGGTTGTGCAGGTAATCCAATTGATTGAAGTAAGGTATTTATAAGTCCCCCATTAGGTGAGAGTAACATATTCCATAGTAATGATAAAACTACCAATGAAATAATATTTGGTGCATAAAAAGCCGTTCTGTACAATGTATTAAACTTGAATTTTTTATTAACCAAAACAGCTAAAATTAATGCAGTCCCTAATTGTACAGGTATTACCATAATAACAAAATAAGCTGTATTTATAAATGCTTTAATTACCATAGGATCCTTAAGCATAGTGCTAAAATTCTTTAACCCTACAAATTTAGTTTCATTTGGAGTTAAAAGATAATAATCTGTAAAACCATAAATTATAGATAATGCAATAGGAAGAATTATAAATAAAGTCCCAAGTACTAATGCTGGCAAGAGAAATAAAAAAGCTTTTGTAACTTCTTTTTTATTATATTGTTTGAAATATGTCATTATTTTTTTATTTAGCCTCAATTAACTCTAACCTCCTATAATAAAACTCAAAGGTGAGATATCTCACCTCTGGTATTATGATATTTATTTCTTTATATTACTATTAATAAATTTAACTCCATCATCTAGTGATTGTTTTACATCTTTTCCGTTGAATATTCCTTCTATAGCTCTTAAAAATCCTTCTCTAAATATTGGATAATTAGGTGTAACTGGTCTTGGATGGGCTGTATTAACGTTTTGTTGAACTAACATATTCATTATTGAATCATCTTTATATAAATCAGCAAGGGATTTATGAGATGGTAAATTACCTGTTGTCTTAGAGAATAATTTTGATGAATCTACGTTAGTCATCCATTTAACAAGTTCAGATGCAGCAGTTTTATCTTTGGAAGATGTTGTCATTCCAAATCCCCATGAACCTGAAGCTGTATATCTAGTATTATTCCAATTATCTGATACTGGCATTGGCATTACTCCCCACTCAAAATCAGGTTTACTTCCTTCAGTCCTTAAGCTGCCTACTTCCCATGGCCCGCTTAAATACATAGCTAAATTTTTAGCTCTGAATTCTTTACTTTGATCTATTTGAGTTACTGGTAATAATTTTTCTGAAGCTAATTTTGCAAGAAATTTGCCAGTTTCTACATTTTTATCTGAGTTAAAATTTCCATCAAACTTTCCATCTTTATCAATAACATCTCCACCATTTGACCAAAAGAATGGAAGGAACGCATATGGTGCCCATTCTGTCTTCTCCCAAGCATTCATGTTAAATGGATATTTAACTCCTATAGCTTGAAGTTTTTTAGCGTTAGCTTCAAATTCAGTCCATGTCCATGGTTTTTCAATTGTTGCAGGTGTTATTCCCGCTTTTACAAATAAATCTTTATTATAAAACAATCCAACCGAAGTTTCAGCTGGTGATAAAGTATACAATTTACCTTGATAAGTTCCTTGTTGAATTATTGAATCAACATAACTCGATTTTTCTTCCTGCGAAACATAATCATCAATAGGTGCAAGTACTTTTGCTTCAGCCCATGCTGCTGTATCAGGTCCGTCACTAGTTAATACATCTGGTAATGAATTTGAAGCTATTGCAGCATTAACTTTATCATTATATCCACCACCAGAATTACTTCTAGGAATATATTGAATTGTTGCTTTATACTTTCCGTCAAACTTTTTATTAAATTCATCTATCCTCTGCTGATATACTTTTGCATCAGGTGTATCATTAGATACATGTGTCCAAACAATTATATTGCTTACCTTATTATTTCCAGCATTTTGTTGATTATCGCTATTACCACATCCAGCTAATACTGTTGTTGCTATAATACTTACAGTTGATATTAAAGCAATTAATGACTTTTTTTTCATGTTTATCCCCCTATCATAATAGAAATATAGATAAAATTTAAAAATCGTTTTCAGTAAAAATGAAAAATTCTTTTTTATCTTCACCTCTTTTCACATAAAAATATTGTTTACATTTAACAAAAAACTAATAAACATCTCCCTTCTTAAGGTTTACATTTGCACACATGTAAGTTTTTATTTAGGCTTATCTTGATTTAATTTTATCAAGTAATGCTTCAAATGTCAACTTGTTTTTTGCATATTTATAACTTTATAATATATTTTATGTTTACATTTGCACATATAATATTGACTTATTTGGTTAAATATATGGCTTTATCAAAGCTTATCACAACTTTAAAAAATATATTTTTGTTTTTTTTATTGAATTTCGTTTCAAATTATTGTACATTAACATAAGGAAAGCTTTATATTTGCATCTAAGCATAAGGGAGGGAAGCTTTAAATGAGTAAACCAAAAGTTACAATACAAGATATAGCAGATTCATTAAAATTATCTAGGAATACTGTTTCAAAGGCTTTAAATGGAAATAAAAATATAGCTGAAGAAACAAGGAAAAAAGTTATAGAAGAAGCTATTAAATTAAAATATAAACATTTTGCATTTATGAATACTGAAAATTTAACTGCACAAAAAAAAGGTGGTAATATTGCTCTTTTTACTAACCATTTGCCCACCGGATCCCATTTTGGATCTATGTTATTAAGTGAACTAGAAAAAAAAATCAGTGCTGAAGGTTATAATTTATCCATTCATATATTAAGAGATACTGAAATTAATGCACTTGCACTTCCTAATAATTTCGAATTAAAAAGCGTAGATGGAATTGTTTGTATAGAGCAATTTGATAAAAAATATTCTCAATTAATTAGTAGTTTAGGAATACCTACAATTTTTATAGATTGTACAGCAGATGTATCTTACAATGAATTAAATGCAGACATATTATTGATGGAAAATATGCATAGTACATATTCAGTAACCAAAAAATTAATTGAGAATGGATACAATAAAATAGGCTTCATTGGAGACTATAATCACTGTAAAAGTTTTAATGAAAGATGGGTTGGTTTTAATAAAGCATTATCTGATTATAATATAGAACTTAATTTATCTTATTGTATATTAGATAGTGATCAATATCCTTATAATGATTTTAATTGGATAAAATCTAAATTAGATACTATGAAAAATCTCCCTTCAGCATTTATATGTGCTAATGACTTCATTGCAATAAGTACTATGAAAGCTTTAAAAAATAAAAATATTACTATACCTGATGAAATCGCAATTTGTGGTTTTGATGACTCTCCAGAAGCAAGTATTGTTGAGCCAAGTTTAACAACAGTTCATATATTTAGTACTGATATGGGAATTATTGCTGCTGAAATGTTAATTTCAAGATTAAAAAATTCATCAAAACCTTATCAAATAACTCATGTAAAAACTAAACCAATATATAGAAAATCAACTAATATAAAATTTAATTAGTATAAAAATTATTAAAGTTTAAATTTATCATACAAAATTATCTTTTTCACATAAAATTACTATTCTAAAATATTTATATAAATTTATATAAATTTATAAATTTAAAAGCCATACATAATTTAAGATAAATTTCTTTTTTATGTACGGCTTTTTATTTAAGATAAAATATATTTCATACTCTTATTATTATTTTTTAGAGTATATTTATTCTTTTGTTTGATGTCTATATGATTATTTTTAATAGTCAATTCCCGCTGGCATAACATTTTTTGCATCAAATGCATGACAAGGAGTTACTCCATAAACCATACCACATTTGGGACATTTATCTTCAAAATAATTCATTTCAAAAGTTTCTCCACATTCTTCACATTTTATATTTAAAGGCGCAGGCATAGATTGGGTTGCATAACCCATTTCTCTTATTTTATCTACTACTTTTTTACCATCATCAAAAATTTCTACACAACCTTTATGTTCCATAAAATTCCCTCCTGATTTTATTTTAAATTATTTATAAAATATCTGTATTTATAATTTTTTCTCCATTTCTAAGATTATTTCTCATATTCTGAATTACATTATCTATTTTTTCAAGTTTTAAAAGTATTGCCTTCTCTTCTTCACTTGTTTCTATAATTTTACTTATACCACCATTTTTTATTACAATTCTTTTATCTGCCATTAATGCTAAAGTAGGATCGTGTGTAGCCATTAAAACAATTTTTTCTTTGCTTACTAATAAATTTAATGCTTTTTTCCTATCTATACCTGCATTTTCAATTTCATCTATTAATACTATTGGTGATGAACTTAAAATAGCTGTATCTGATATCATTAATGCTCTTGATTGTCCACCGCTTAAATTTGTTACAGGTGTATTTAAATCAAATTTTTCTCCTGATAAATTATTAGCAGCCTCTATTATTTTTTTTATTACTTCTTCTTCATTTTCTATCATTCTACTTTTGGCATGAAGCTCTAAAAATTCTCTAACAGTTAAGTCCATCACAAAATTCATATTTTGTGAAAGCTGAGCTACAAGCCTATTATTTGAAGAAAATCTTAATTTTTTATCTGGTATTTCATCGTTAATTAATATTGTTCTTCCAGTAGGCGTATCATTTTGAGCAACCCATTCAATATCTGCAAGAAGCCTGCTTTTACCTGCTCCTGTAGGACCAACAATAGAAATAATTTCACTTTTATTTATTTTTATTTTTTCAAAGCCCTCTTTGTTCCCGCTTTTATCTCTACCAGCTATAATAGTTAAAGATTCTATGCTCTTTTCTTCTTTTATTCCTAAAAACTCTATCATTTGATTAATATATTCAACAAGACCTTCAATAAGCTTTTCTGTATCAATAGCCCAAGTCTCAATGTCTTCTTGAGAAAAGTGATTTATATATTCTTTAAATGTATTATTTTCAAAACCTTCAATGTTTAATTTATTATCAGCAAAATAATTTATTATAAATGGATATTTTTGTTGTAATTCCTTTAATGAAGTTCTTTCTAATATTTTATTATTTATCATTTTCATCACCTAATTCTATTTTTCTTACATTACCCATCTGATAATCTTCTCCTATTCTTGTTTCACCAAGACAGTAAGAACACAAAGCTGAAGGCATAGGAAATTTAAGTTCTCTTCCTTGAACAGTATCTATATTAACATTTTCATCATAAAGAAGTGTACTTAATTCATAAGCTCCTTGACCAGTTAATCCATTAATGTTCATTATAACAGCTTTAGGATTTACAGAATTTACTTTAGATGCAAATACTTCTCTCTCTGCTTGAGATACTATATCTCCTTTGGTTATTACAACAATATCTGCAGATTTTAACATAGGCCCTATTTTCTTAGGAGTATTGATTCCACTTAAATTATCAATAACACAAACAGATTTTATACCTCGAATATAAGGTGAACACCTATTACATAATCCTGCACTTTCAGTAATTAAAAAATCTAAATTTAATTTTTTACCCCACTGAACTACTTCTTCTATATTACTTACAAAATAATGATCAGGGCATAGAGAACCAGATAGTCCTTTTTTTACAGGTATGCCTGATTTTTCATATAAAATATCATCATCTGTATAAAGGCAATCAAATTTAACTACCCCAACAGAAATGTTTCTTTTTTTCAAAGCTTCTATTGTTTTTAATATAATTGAGGTCTTTCCAGAAGATGGAGGACCTGAAATAGTTACTAAATTCATAATTTTACCTCCTTTTTATCTCTATTACTATAAAAAGTATAATTTTATAAGTGTAAAATAGATTCATTAAATATTTTTTCACATTCTTTAATTATTTTACCTATATCATTATTATTTAAATAATCCCATCCTATCCACATATATTTATAATCTTTCGGTATCATATTGTCTACATAAGGATTAACACTCGGCATTTTGCCATTATATGCTAATATTTCCCCTACTTCTTTTGAAGCAAAAAAATCAACAAATGGTTTTATTTTATCTTTTTTAGATTTTTTACTTAGCATAAATATAGGACTTATAATAGCTCCATCATCAGGCCATACAGCTTTCATAGGTCCAGCATTTTTTGTCATCCATGTGAAAAAATAAGGCATTATGCTAACTACTGGTTTAGTTGATTTTTTTATATGAGATTTTACCATTTGAGATGGATGCATACTTTTCAATAGACTTCTTCCTAATCTTTTAATTCCATCTTCTCCATATTTTTTATATATATTTAAAAGAATAGAATTAAATAAATCAAAATCTCTAATAGGTAAACTAACTGAATTTTCAAATTCAGGCTTTAATATATCTTCCCAGCTTTTTGGCATTTCTCTACCATTTAACTCATCTATGTTTATAAGAAAAACTGCAGGTGCTACACCAATCATAGAATATTGACCATTTGGATCTTTAAGATTTATATATTCATTATCAAAATCTTTATTTAGTTTTTCAAATCCTGTTATATCTTCAAAAATACCTTTAGATTTAAATTTACCCATTAAATTGTTGTCAAAGAACAAATCAAAACCAGCAGATATAAATAAATCTGATAAATCTTCTTCTGACTCAGCTTTTTTTATAGATTCTTTTAACCAATCAACTCCACTAGAAGCTGCCTTAAGTTCATAATCAACAGTAATGTTTAATTTGCTACCAATATCATCCATCCATTTGCTAAATGCATCCATTAAAGGAACTCTTACAGGACAAGGTAGTATCCCATCAATTTTAACATCACTTTTAACTTTTTTTGCTTTCTGAATTAATGCTTGATCCACAGCATTCTTTTTTTCTTCAATTATTTCTACTAATCTCTCGGTAAATGTATTTACATTTATCTTTTTAGTAAGTAATGCCATTTCTAAAGAAATTGACTTTCCTATAACTTCTCTCTTTTTTTCATCCTTCATGTTCTCAAAACCAATAGAAATGAATAAATCTAATGTTTCTGGATATTTTTTAGTAATTTCATACAGTGAATCTTTTATATCAAAATATTTATTCATAATAATTAATGCCTCCTAATAATCTATAATTTCCCTTTAATTCATGATATTATTTTAATTCCTTTTATATATTTTTTCAGTAACCTAAGTTACAATTCAAAAATAATTATTTTTTATAAAAATAAAAAGACGATTAAATAATTAACCGTCAATTATTATTATCCAATTATCTGCTTGTACCTTATAAGTATATCCAAGTGTATTTCAATTAATTATGTTATCAAAATCCCAAATATAATATTCATTATACGCCGAATTAGCATATATGTAATATTTCCCATAAAAATTCTTTAAAATAAAGAGATCAGTTAAAAATATCAATATTTGATATATTATATAAAGCGTTATCTTTAATACTATTTACTACATTATTCTTAATTTATTAAGTCATTAAGTTCCTTTTTAATTTCTCTCCAATTAGGTATAAATTTATCCATATACATATAAAATATTTTATTGTGATATCTTTCCAGTAAATGAACCATTTCATGTACTATAACATATTCTAAACATCTTTCGCTTTTCTTTGCAAGCTCTAAATTAATCCATATTCTTTTATCATAAATATTACACGTACCCCATTTAGTTTTCATTAGTTTAATACCAAAAGAATCAACTTTTACACCTATAATCTTTTCCCATTTTTCTATTGTATTTGGAATTTTAGCTTTAAGTTGTCTTCTATACCATTCCATTAATACTTTTTTTCTTTGCTCTAAAGTAGCATTTTCGCGAACATATAAATCAATATATTTTTGATTACGTATTTCAACTTTCTGCTTTTTATTAGTATGTATAACATTTAATAAATATTTTCTTCCTTGATAATAATGATTTTCTCCTGATATAAATTCCATTTTAAATTGTTTTTCTTGTTTCTCCAATTTAGAAAGTTGTTTATTTATCCAAGGTAACTTAGAAATTGCAAAAGTTCTAATAGCATCATCACTAATCTTTTTGGGAGCTGAAATTTTTACTTTCCCATCCTGTGGATGTACTGATAGGTATAAATTTTTAATATTCTTTTTTATTACATCAATTTCAATGTCTGAAACAATTATTTTATACATAATAATATTCCTCTTAAACTTTATATTTCTATATTTTAATTAAATAATTATCAAAATAAATATTCATCATAAAAAACACTTCTTCTTGAAATATTAGGATTATTATATATCCAAATTTTTATCAAGAAAGAGTGCTTTTTATTTATAAATTATATAAAATTAAATAATTTAAACCTTAGTGTTAGAACTTCCATCAGGATTAGTCATTCCTGATAATCCTGAAAATTTTAATTTGTTATATACATACTGTGTTGGAGCAACCCAAACTTCTCCACTGCCTCTAAATACATTCAAGAAACCCTCTCCACTTGTTGCTGAAGATAATAAAGATTTAGATGATTTTTCAACCGTAAAATCAATACCTTTACTTCTTAACAAAGCAAAGTTTCCATCTACCTTTAATGTTTCATTATTTAATGTATATTTTATAATTTCACTTTCAGGAACTGGAATCTCTAAAAGAACAATACCTTTCCCTGTAAGCTTTGTTTGAAATAATCCTTCATTTCCAAAAGCTGCAGATAAATTTTTTTGCATATAAGCACCAACTTCTACAGAATCTTCACAAGCATAAAACAATCCATCATCTACTACTATCTCTTCATTTTCTAAAAATATTAAAGCATAATGACCAAAACTTGGTTCTAAAAATATTTCTCCATTTCCTTTATATCTAGGCTTAAAAACTGTTTCTCCACTTACCTTGCTAGCTAAAAACTTTTTCCCAAGTCCTAAAATTCCCCCCATATTGCTATCTATATCAATATTTCCCTTTAAAAAACTTAAAGCCCCTGCTTCTAATTTTACACTTCCTCCTTTTAAGGTAATTTTAGCTTGCTTTAATTTTATGTTTGCATCATTCATAAAAGAAAGCATTACAGCACTTTCCACATCTTTACTTCCATTTAAAGCTTCATATTCTAATATTTCAAAACTGACATTTTCCCCTTCCATTTCTGATATTTTTTTTAAATTGGTTTGAAAGTTAATATTTGCCTTCATACAATTCCCCCTATTAATTTGTTATTAATGATTCATTCTATCATATTTATGAACTATTTTCTATAATTCATAATTTTAGCATTTATATAATTAAATGCTATTTATTTGCATTTTATGTTAACTAAAATTAAAATTTATGAAAAAATTATTTTATAAAATTGTATTAGAGCAAAACTATAGTAAAAATAATGAAATATATTATATATTTTAGAAATAAAAATATATAATTGTAGTTTTAATTAAATAATTATTATGATAATATTAATTATACTAAAAATTACATATTTATATAATTTAATAAAAGGCAAAATCTACATAATATTACAAAGAGGTGAGAACATGGATATATTCTTGGTAATAGGTATTATTCTAGGATTAGTTGCTGTTATTACAGGGTTACTTATAAAGGGTGTAGGTGCAGCTATACTAATTAATGGTGAAGCTGTAGTAGTAATCCTTGTAGGTACAATGGCTGCAGTAATGAATTCTTTTCCTAAAAGTGAATTTCTTAAAATTCCAAAATTATTTGGAATTTTGTTTAAGGATAAAAACAAAGAAGATCCTGTAACATTAATTAATGAAATTGTTGATATTGCACAATCTACTCGAAAAAATGGATTACTATCTTTGGAAGAACGAGCTCAAAAGTTAGACAATAAATTCATGAAAAAAGGATTGGAAATGATAGTAGATGGTAATGATCCAGAATATATTAGACAAGTTCTAACTGATGAAATTGAAGCAATGCAAGAGAGGCATAAAACTGGAGCTTCTATTTTTTCAACAGCAGGTGGAGCTTCCCCTACACTTGGAGTTATGGGTGCAGCTATAGGTCTTATAGGTGCTTTAGGAAATTTAAGTGATACTGAAAAGCTTGGTGAATCAATAGCTTCTGCCTTTATTGCAACTTTATATGGTATTTTCTTTGGATACATTGTTTGGCATCCATTTTCATCTAGATTAAAAAGAAAGTCACTTGAAGAAGTGGCTATTATGGAATTAATTCTAGAAGGTATTTTGGCAATTCAAGAAGGGAAAAACCCAAAATCTATACAAGCAAAACTTTTAAGTATGTTAAGTCCTAAGGACAGACTTAAATTTGAAGAAACAGATACTAATAATAAAAAGTAAAGGAGATTAACAATGAAAGGAAGAAAAGGACAACATGATGAAGAACACATAGACGAAAACTGGCTGCTTCCTTATTCTGATATGTTAACACTTTTATTAGCACTTTTTATTGTTATGTTCGCTATGAGTAAGGTAGACAGCGAAAAGTTTAAAAATATAAGTAAGCAATTTAATATTATTTTCGATGGTGGTTCTGGTATTTTGCAAGGTGATAACGGAAGTGTTATTAATATACCAGATTCTATTTCTGCAAGTGAAATGAATAGCTTAGTTGAAGAAGATAAAATGGCTGGTATCAAAAATACTTTAGAAAGCGAATTAAAGAAAAGCGGATATGAAGATAAAATATCAGTTACCCTTAACGGTGAAGGTTTAAGTATAAATATACAAGACAGCGTTATTTTTAATTCTGGAGAAGCTGATATATTAGAGCAATTTAATCCTACACTTCTTCAAATATCAGCTATGCTTAAAAGTTTAGACAATGAAATAAGAGTTATTGGACATACTGATAATGTACCAATTAAAAATAGCAAATTTCATTCAAATTGGGATTTAAGCTACATGCGTGCATTAAATGTTATGAATTTTATGGTAGATTTTGGTCATATACCTCCTGATAAATTTTCTATTCAAGCATATGGGCAATATAATCCTAAATATGATAATTCAACTGAAGCTGGAAGGGCTAAAAATAGAAGAGTAGATATACTTGTAGTTAGAAAATATACAGCTCCTTCTAAGAATACAAAATAATAAAAATATTTTAAACAATTTAAATATAAAGTACTTTCCTTGATAAGAATAAATATATAAATATTAAAAGTAATTAGATAGGAGGTTTTATAATGCTAAAAGAGATTGATTTAACACAATTGAAAATTAATCCATTTACTGAAATAGGAAAAGAATGGATGTTAATTTCTGCAGGTGATAAGCAAAAATATAATATGATGACAGCAAGCTGGGGCGGATTTGGAGTGATGTGGAATAAAAATGTTTCTACAATTGTTATACGTCCTCAAAGATATACATTAGAATTTGTTGAAAACAAGGATTACTACGCTCTAAATTTCTTTGATCAAAAATATAAATCTGCATTATCTTACTGTGGTGCTCATTCTGGACGTGACGTAAATAAAGAAAAAGAAACAGGTCTTACACCTATTTTTGATGCCCAAGCTCCATATTTTTCAGAAGCAAAACTAGTACTAATTTGCCACAAATTATTTAAACAAAAACTTGACCCAAATGGGTTTATTGATAAAAACATAGATAAACATTGGTATCCAGAAAAAGATTACCATGAATGTTTCGTTGGCGAAATTATCAAAGTACTAATAAATGAAAATTAATTTTAATACAATTAATAGTGCATATAATCATTAATAAAACAAATTCACAAGTCCAGTATTAGATAAAAGATATCTGATACTGGACTTATTTATCAAAAGCTTATTTTTAAGTTAAAAAATTAATGTGAAATTTTCTAACGCTTATATTTAAAAATTTTGAATATCTTTTATTACTTAACTCTTATCCAAACTTCCATTTCTCCTGGATTTCTATTGCCCCATAAAGCATAAGGTACAGCTTTTATTTCTACTGGCTGTTCTTCTCTATTAAATTGTCTATATAAGGTATCTTCCCATGTTGTCTCCAAAGTACGAAGTCCTTTCCCTTTTACAACAGAAACTCCTCCCAATAAATTTTCATTAAATTCCACTTCAAATTTTGTATCATGTAAAATTGATAATGCAGAAAGATTAGATCCATTATCAACCTCCTCAAGACAATAAACAATTGGTCCTCTTTGAATTGCTACTTTACCCGCATCTTCTTTAACTTTTGGATTAGCCTCTATTAACTCAACTGGCATATAAAGTTTCAACTCTATTGTATCTCCATTTTTCCATAATCTATTTAATAATACATAGCCATTTTCCATATTATCATTTAAATCAATACTATTATTATTAATACACACTTTAGCATTACGGCACCATCCTGGTATACGTAAAGCTATCGTAAATTCCTTTTCATTATCGGATAATACTTTTATTGTAACTTTTCCATCCCATGGATAATTTGTTTCTTGTAATAATTTAAAATTTTCTCCAGCAATATTCACTTCTGTTTCTCCACCAATATATAAATGAGTATATATAGTTTTATCATTAACTGTATAAATATATTTCCCAAGTGATGCTAATAATCTTGCTAAATTTGGAGGGCAGCAAGCACATCCAAACCATTTTTGTCTTACTGGTTTTACATGATATCTCGTTTGATTTTTTTCACTTGCCTCTGGCCATACTTCAAGAGGATTTACATAAAAAAATCTTTTCCCATCTAAAGACATTCCACTTATTGTTCCATTATAAAAAGCTCTTTCCATTACATCTGCATAACGTCTATTGGGTTCAATCTGAAGCATTCTTTGAGCAAAGAATATTAACCCTATTGAAGCACAAGTTTCAGCATAAATAGTATCATTAGGAAGATCATAATCAAAAGAAAAAGCTTCTCCATGTGCCATAGAGCCTATTCCCGCAGTTATATACATTCTTCTATTTACTATGTTATCCCATATTTTTTTACATACTTCAAATAATTCCTTATCACCTGTTTCAGCAGCAACATCAGCCATGCCTGTATACATATATACTGCTCTAACAGCATGCCCTTCTGCAGTTGTTTGCTTCCTTACTGGAAGATGTGCCTGATTATATGCACTTGTTTTACTCGGTGCATCACTAACCTTTTTTAACCAATGAGATATTTTCCCCCTATTTTCCCATTCAATATCAAAATAATATGGCTTATTTCCACGTTCATCAATAAAATATTTAGCTAATTTAAGATATCTTTCTTCTCCTGTTACATTATAAAGTTTTACAAGAGCAAGCTCAATCACTTGGTGTCCAGGATATCCCTTTTTCTTTTCTACTTCAGGTCCAAATACAGAATCAATATGGTCTGCAAATTTACATATAACATCAAGTAATTTTCTTTTACCAGTTGCATTATAATATGCAACTGCAGCTTCTATCATATGGCCAGCACAATAAAGTTCATGACATTCATGAAGATTAGTCCATCTTTTACCTGGTTCTTTTATTGTAAAATAAGTATTAAGATATCCATCCGGCATCTGTGCCTTTTCTATTATATCTATAATCTCATCTGCTAATTTTTCAAGCTCAGAATCAGGATGTGTTTCAAGACTAAATGCAACAGCTTCAAGCCATTTAGCTACATCACTATCTTGAAAAACCATTCCATAATATTCTCCTTCTTCTAAACCTGCTGCAATTTTAAAATTTTTTATAGCATGACTTGGTTCTGCATCCTCAACTCTATCATTTAAAGCTGCCCACTGATAAGGAATTATTACATCCTTAACAAGCTTGTCATACTTTGACCAAAACTTATCATTTATTTTTACATTTTTTAGTGGTATTGGTATAGAAGTTTTTAAACTTTTATTCATATATTTTCCTCCATTAATTACCATTTGGAATATTTGGGATGAGGGCAATCTGTGAAGCAATCCTAACCGATGCCAAGTAGCCTTTACAATTATCTTTATATACCATAGCTATTCAATTTCTAATGTAACCACTGACATAGCTGGAAGTGATATTTTTAAATTGTTCTTAACTATATTTATTTCATTAAACGGAATTGGCACTACCCTTTCTGGATTTTCAAATGTATAATGAATACTTAAAGTTTGTGTCTCATCAGATAAATTAAAAAATGCTATATAACTACTTCCATCATTATTATCTTTTGATAGCCATATTGCGTGATAATCATCACGTCTTATCTGCACTGCATCCTTTGAATCCATTATAAGATGTATTACTTCTTTATTGGTAAGAAGTGTCAATGTTTTATCATCAAGCTTTGTTAATTCAGCTCCAATCATCAAAGGAGAACGGAATATAGACCAAAGTGTCATCATTGTAATCTGTTCATCAAAAGTAAAATTTGTGTAGCGTTCATGCCCAAAACCTTTACCTATAAATCCAACAGGAAGCATATCGCAGTCAGGATAACATCCCATTGATACATGCTTTTGCCAAACTTCACAGCGCTCAAACATATTTTTGAGCAATTTCCAATCATCCCAAAAATCGTCAGTAATACGCCACATATTTGCATACCTTTCCAAGTGCCATGCCTTTTCTATAAGGGCTGGTCCAGGTGAAAGACTTAAAACAATATTACGCCCGCATTTTTCAATAGCTTTATTAATCATATCAATTTCTTTTTCTGCAGAATATGGATTATCAGGATAAAAATTAGTATTGCATATGTCATCCACTTTTACAAAATCAATACCCCACTTTGCATATAATTCAAAAATAGAATCATAATATTCCTGAGATCCAGGTTTCTTATAATCTACACCATACATATCTGGATTCCACTTACTTATAGAATATGGATTTGCAATTTTATCTGCTGTTACATTGGTGCCTTTAATTTTTAAATGCATATGTGCAGCATACCTTGGAATACCTCTCATAATATGAATACCAAGTTTTAATCCCAAGCTGTGGATATAATCTGCTAGTGGACCAAATCCAGCTCCATTTTTTGATGAAGGAAATCTATTCTCGGCAGGAAGTTGTCTAGAATATTCATCAATTGTAAAATGACTAAAATTAATATATTGATAATTTTCCCTATCACTCCCCGCCATTGGATCTGACCACTGAATGTCTATAACTATATATTCATATCCATACGGTTTTAAATATTTAGCCATATATTCAGCATTAGCACGTACTTGTGCTTCATTTACCGTAGTATCATAATAATCATAACTGTTCCACCCCATTGGGGGAGTTTTTGCAAATGTATTTTTTAATAACATAATACTAAATCCTTTCTAATAGCTGTAATTTGCTGCCACTCAATTTCTACATTTGCTTCCTGTTGAATTTTATTAAGCCATTCCATTTCTTTAACATCTTTAGTTAATGTATGTTTTACAAAAATTGCAGTTAACTTTACTTTTTCACCACTATTTGTAGCCGAACTATCATCATTACTTACACTTTTACTTGTGCAACCTGCTAATGTAGTCATAAGTAAAAGAGCAGAAATAACTATTGATACTAGTTTATTCGTTTTCATTTACTTTCCCCCTCACATATTTTGTTTTTAAGTTATTTCAAATATTTTATAGTTATGTTATATGATTCCTAATTGATATTATTATATTAACACGAAGTTAAAATTGTATAAATAGTACAACCTTAGATTTGGTGTAAAAATGTAAGATGCTTTTTTTTAATATTTGTATAATTTTAAATGTAAAATTTAGCTTTTATATATAAACTTATAACTTTTTATAGTAATTATGGCAAATTACATATTAAATTGACTATATATTTTATAATACAAAATATATAGTCATAAAAAGGTGTAAAAAAAAGCAGTATTATATTTGTAAAAAATTGAATATTTATTATATTTGATAAATACTTTTTATTGTATAATTTATATATAAGTTTATTATTTCTTATAATATTTAAGTAAAAAATAAAATAAATACTAGAATTAAACATAAAAATTAGAAAGGTGTGAAAGCAATTTGCAATATTGTGAATTATCTGTGGAAAAACCTTTAAAATATAATATGACTGGTAAGTTTAAATCACCTTCGCCAAAATGGTCTCATATGAAAAGAGTTATAAATGATTATGAGCTATTTATTATGACTGAAGGTGTATTATACATTTCTATTGATGGTTACAATTACACCTTAAAAAAAGGAGACTTTTTGTTTTGTATCCCTTTATCTGCTCAAGAAGGATATAAATCATCAGATTGTTCTTTTTATTGGCTTCATTTTCTTAATTCCGACGGCAGCAATTCTTCAAAACTTGTTTCTCCTTCTGAACCTTATAACTATGGTAAAATTAGAATTCCAATACATGGGGCTGTTAAAAGTTATGAAAAAATCATCGTTATGCTGAAACAACTTCAAGATGCTGTTCGTTCATATGAAAAAAATATTATAAACGACTATTTAGCTACTGCAACTTTATGTGAATTATCTAATCAATGTGCTTTATTTTCAGAGATAAATAAGATAGAAGTTAAAAATCAACAATTATATAACGATATTGTAGATTATATAAAATGGTATAGAAACACTAATATAAAAGTAATTGATATTGCCAATCATTTTGGTTATAATGAAAAATATCTTTCTCATTTATTTAATTCAATCAAAGGTATGAGTTTGAAACAATATATATTACAAGAAAAAATAGATTTAGCCAAATATATGTTAATCGATACAAATGATAATATTTCAATTATAGCAGAAAATCTTGGATTTAATGATAACCATAATTTTATGAAAATATTTAAAAAAATTGTAGGTTTAACACCAACTGAATACCGCAACGCTTATGGAAAACGTTTATTATATTATGTATAGAAAATATTAATGATAATTATATGCATTAAATTTATACTCATATTTTATAAAATAAAATCATTGAAAAAAATATGAAATTTTTCAATGATAAAAAAGAGATATTTCAAAATAAAAATCACTTTATATTTTGGAATATCTCTTTTAATATGTACTATAATCAAATATATTTTTATTCTTTTCCAGCAAAACCTTTCTTTCTCCAAGCGCCTTTTTTATAAAAAATTGTAGTTATGACTGCTCCCAATATCCAAGAAACTAAAAGTGAAATAAATGTAGACTCTGGTCTTCCAGTAGGATAAGATTCACTTCTTGTTAGATAAGCTATACCATAAGCTGTAGGTACACGAAGAACTACTGTAGTAATAAGTGAAATCCACATAGGTGTCATTGTATCGCCTGCACCACGCATAACTCCAGATAAACTCTGTGTTACAGCAACTGCAATATATCCTAGTGCAAGAATTCGCATCATATGCATACTTAAATCAACTAATTCCGCTGTATCAGTAAAAACACGCATAAGATATTTCCCGAAAATTAAAATTAAAATTGTTATGAATGTAGAAACTCCAACAGCTATTATAGTACCATCCTTAGTTCCCTTGTATACTCTGTCTATTTTTTTTGCTCCTATATTTTGTCCTGCATAAGTAGTCATTGCTGATCCAAAAGTAAAGTTTGGCATCATAGCAAATCCATCTACACGCATAACAATTACACTGGCTGCTATAACCATCTCTCCAAAACTATTGGTAAGAGATTGTACAACAATCATTGCAAGAGAAAATATAGCCTGTGTAAGTCCTGATGGAAGTCCAAGTTTTATAAGTCTAATAGTATATTTTTTATCTAATTTTAACATCTTTAAGCTTAAATCAAATGTATTACTCATTTTTACTAATTTAATAATACAAAGAACTGCAGATACTCCTTGTGCTATAACAGTTGCAAGTGCGACACCAGCAACTCCCATGTTAAAACCTGCAACGAACCAAATATCAAGTCCTACATTTAATACTGTGGATATAAGTAAAAATACAAGTGCTGATATAGAGTCTCCAAGCCCTCGCAAAACACCAGATAAAATATTGTAATAAGCAAATCCTGCAATACCAATAAAATAAATGATAAGATAATCTGCACACCAATTAATAATGGTACTTGGTGTATTTAGAAATGAAAGAAGAGGTCTCGTAACAATAGGACCTATAATCATGATAATAATTGATGCAATAGCAGTAAGAGATATACATATTCCAATGGTATGAGAAAGCTTTTTTCTATCCTTAGCTCCAAAATATTGAGCTACCATAATACCTGCACCTGTAGATATTCCAACAAATAGTACAAGTAAAAGATTTAATATAGGAGATGCACTTCCAACAGCAGCAAGTGCGTTATCACCCACGTATTTTCCTACAATAATAGAGTCAGCAGTATTATAAAATTGTTGTGCTATATTTCCAATAAGCATTGGTATAGCAAATTCAACAATTCGTTTCCAAGGTTTTCCTTCTGTCATATCTCTGGGCGCAAACATTTCTTTAAATTTTGCCATATAACCCCTCCTTATTTATAAAATTAAACGGTTTAAATATAACCCAAGTTTAGTTTATATTAAATACAATGGCTTGTCAAATTTATAATTATTTGAGTAAGAGCAAGATGGTGAGGGTGCCACAAAACTATTTTTTTAAATACTCTTGCGACACCCTCACTTGTGTATATAGTCAATATTTAATTATAAAAATCTATTATAATTAAAGCTTATTGTTAATATGTAATTTTTGATTTACTTTATATTTCTTAAAAAATTACAAAAATAATTAATATTTTCTCTTATCTTGTAAAGCTCACTTTCTTTGTTCCTTATTCTCCATATTCTACTGTAATCAAAAAACCAATATTCAAGCTTAATTGCTATATCTTTTGGTGATTCTAATAAAGTTGTATCCTTTTGTCCAAAATCATATTTTTTAATTACTAAAAATAATGAATTTAAAATAGGCAATCCTTGTGCAGAAATTATAAATTCATCCAAATCTATATTCTTTTCACGTGAAATTGAAGGTGTAATACTTATTAGCTCTTTTAAATATTTGGTAGAATTATAATAAGCTAAAATAATTTCTTCATCTTTTATATTTTTAAATACATCAATCCACTTAATTAATTTAGGGTCTTTTAATACCTTCGATTCTTTCCACATTATTAAATGCCACCAATTTATTCTCTCGGATTTAGATAGTTCTCTAAGAATACCTATTATTTTGCCAGATTTATCTCCATATTCTATTTTTGAAATAATATTAAATATCTTATCAAAATTTTTTTCTCCATCAGGATTCCATGAAAGAGCAGCTCCATATATCATTCCTGGAATAGAATTAGCAAGTAAATTTACATGCCCAAAATCTCCCCAGTCTGTATTTAATACGCCTACAGCACCATATTTTTTACCATACTCAATCATTTTGGTTATATTAGGAAAAGCTACATCAAAATTGCACATAAATCTATTCCATGTATTAACTCCAGGGCAAACATATTGATCCATACCACTCTCTGAAATAATCTTAGTATTTTCTTCCTTTGGATTTACATCATAAAACCAATTAAGACAGATTACATCAGATGGTATTTCTCCTAAAAGTTCTGGATGATTGAGAATAATATCCCCCCAAAACATTACTTTTTTATTATGTTTTTTAACTATATTTATAATCTTATTTAAAAAATCTACATATAATCTGCCTGTTCCCACTTTATTTGCCAATTCTAAATTTTTACCTTTTCCTAAATCAAAAGTTTCATCACAGCAGATATTAAACTTATCTGATGTAAATAAAGGCAAAAACTCATCTATCATATATTCAACAAGCTTTATACTTTTGGAATTAGAAACATCCAAAGTATGATGAATTTGTCTGTGAACCCATGAATAATGGTTACCAACACTGTTTTCAATTTCACATAAATTTTGATAACTGTTTGAAGACAAAATTTCGTAAAGATGCCCAAATGTAGCAATAGATGGTACAAGTTCTATATGACGTTTTTTGCAATACTCATCTAACTTAAGTATTTCTTCTGACGTTAAAGGATCTTTTCCTATCCATACTTCACTCATCTTTTCAAAAGCAAAACTATGCTCTATATAAAGTTGAAGTTGATTAATTTTATAAAAAGCTAATCTATCTACAATTTCCTTTAACGTATCTAATGTAGGAATTTTTCCTCTCGTTACATCATGATAAAATCCTCTATTTTTAAAATATGGTTCATCATTTATTATTAAACATGGAATATTTACGCCATTTTCTTTTATTAGCTGTAAAAATGTTTGAACTCCATAAAATAATCCGGCACTTCCCTTACCATTAATTTCTACACCTGTTTCAGTTACAAGTAATTCATAACTTTCACTATTTTCGCCTGATTTAGCTAAAAATATTGATCCTTCTTCTTGTACAAAAGATTTTGTTATAAAAATAGTGTATCCTAATATTTTTTTTACTTCATTTTGAAGCAATGTTGCAGTTTCTAAATCTTCAAAGCTGCAAGCTACATCCAAGACTATTTTTATATTTTTATTTAAAAAAAATTGTCCTTTTTTTAATTCTAATTTTTGTGGGAATGGCATTAATAACATACTATACTCTCCTCTTATATTCAAACTCAACTATGACATAGTTTAATTCATATATTAAAATTTACACATCATTTAAAATAATCATAACCAAAATGATTTTATATATTTTTATCTTTATTTAAAATTAGATAGTTTTTTTAAAGTTTTTAATCTTTTCCCAAAAATCATTTATATTTTTGTATACATATCCATCTGCCGCTGAAAAAATATACAAATTTTTATAAGATTTTTCTTGTATAGTAAGTTCTAACTCTATATAAAATAAATCAATACCTTTTGGTATATTAAACTTAAATTTCTCCAAAAACTTACATGAGTTATCTTGAATTTCAACATCAATATTTTTATTTAATAATACATTTAAATTCTTATCTAATATTTTGTAGCTAACATTTCCACTAAACGCCTTTAAATCATTGTGCAAATATACTTCTCCTTTAAATTCACTGCCTGATTTATATTTTAAGCCATCATATTTTAGCGAAATATGTATTGGCTTAAAAGCAAGTTTTACATAGTCATATGCAAGTTTTTTGTTTCCATAGTAATCAACTAAAGAAGTACAAGATACATTCGGCCAAGGCTCATTAAATTGCCATATAATACTTCCGCTGTTTTGGAACTTTCTTCTTCTGTTTGCTTCAATAGCATATCTTAATCCCTCTGCCTGCAAATACTGGCTTATATTTATAAAATCTTCTATACTTTCTATTTCAGCAAAAGCTTTTTTATCTCTTACATAGGTATCCCAGCACTCTCCATGGTGTCTCCAGCTTAAGTTTTTTTCCATAGTAGTTATTTTTATGTTTTCTCCCGATAAGAACTTTCTCATAGTTTCAATACTAACTAGTCCGTCTGTTCCAAACTCACTATGAATTAAGCTATCAGAATGATTAAATAAATCATAATGTTTAATTACATCCCCAAACTTCCAAGGTCCATGAACATCATGATTATAGCCTGGCTTATCTGGATTTAAAAATTCTAAAGGTCCTGATGAAGAAGTAGGTAAGAATAATCTTTGTCCATCTAAAGCATCAACTATTCCTCTAAGCATAGCAATATTTTGGTCTTCATAGGTTGATGGAACTCCATTAGCATCTGTTAGCTCATTCCCTCCACTCCAAAATGTTAAGGATACATGGTTTCTTTTTACTTTTACAGCTTGAATAGCTGTTTCTCTTAAAAGTTTTAAAAACTTTGGTCTTTTAGATGGTACATTATCAAGTCCTGAACTTGACTGGATAAATTCCTGCCATACCATAATTCCGTACTTATCGCAAAGCTCATAAAAGGCTTCTTTCTCTATAATTCCTCCACCCCATACACGTACTAAATTTATATTTGCTTCCTTCATTGCTTTTAATGCTTTGTCATAATCTTCTCTCTTAACACAGCCATACATATGATCCATTGGGACAAAATTTACGCCTTTTATATATATTTTTATTCCGTTTATAATTACTGTATAAGAAAGAGAATCTTCTCTAGAATTCTCATTTTGGCTATAGCTTAAAGAACGAATGCCAGTATATAAAGTTTTAGCATCTAATAAAGTATTTTCATCATATATAAAAATTTCAACCTTATAAAGAGGCTGTTCTCCATATCCATTTGGATTCCAAAGCTTAGGGTTTTCTATAGTAAATATTTGACGAATAAGTCTCTCTCCTTCATCTAAGCTGTAGTTAGTTTCAACCTCTTCAATACATGTATCTTGAAAGCTTAATTTTAATTTTATTTTACAATTATTTTCCTTATAAACATTTAACTTTAAACTTAAATCTATAATTCCATGATTTTCTTCCGATGTAGTCTTTAAATAAGTATCGCCTATTTCATTTTTATTAATAATCTTTAACCCTACATCATCCCAAAGTCCTAAATTTACTAATCTAGTACTAAAGTCCCACTTATAATTAAATCTACTCTTCTGAGTATAAGTTTTTGAAGTATAACCTATTTGACTCATTTCTTCTGGAGCCTGTTCAATCATTATTAAAAGCTCATTTACTTCTTTCTTTACTATACTTGTTATATCAAGTACTACATGATCATACATTCCTTCATGCTCTGCAAGCTTAGTTCCATTAAGATAGAAATGTGCTTTGTAATCTACTCCCTTAAAAACTAATTTATATATATTGCTTCCATTATAGTTTTCAATATCAAAAGTAGTTTTATATATCCACCAGCGATTAGCTACCCATTCACATTTTAAACTGTTTAATTCATAATAAGGGTCTTCTATAAGTCCTGAATTTAATAAATCTTTGTATACACTCCCTGGAACTTCACTTTTAATCCAAGGCGTTATGCCCTGCAATTTAACTCCTGTCTCTACGCTGTTTCCAAGCAGCGGAGTATATGGCCAAAAAGCAGCAAGCTGCCAATTTAAATTATTAAGTAAAACTTCCATTATTTAACCGCCTTCCATTAAAATTCAGATAATTTAACTTTTTCTATCATGATGTAATATCCAGGTAAATCCCTCTTTGCATCCTCTTTATCTTTTATAAGATTTATTTCTATTGAAAACAATAAAATCTTAGGCGGAATCTTTGAATCTAACAAGCTTGTAGCTGGAAACCCCTCATCAAGAAAATTACAGATATTTTATAATTTTAGCTCTAGAGTTCTGTTTTCTATAACCTTCCTATACCAGTATCCGCTGTCTTTAATTATTCTCTCTTGAGTTTCAAAGTTTACATAAGTTATTCCAAACCTCTTTGAATAACCTAATGCCCATTCAAAGTTATCCATTAAAGACCATAAATAATATCCCTTAAGATTCCCCCCATTTTCAATAAACTTTAAGCATTGTCTTAAACAATTATATATATATAAAATACGCGTCTCATCATGCACTCTTCCATCTTCAGCTACAAAATCCATATTGTTTGCCGAAGTGATTATTGTTCCAAATTTTTCATCATCACCAGCATTATCCTTATAACCTTCAAGTGCTAAACCATTTTCAGTAATAAATATAGGTAAGCTTGTATACTCATTTTTTATACTCATAAGTAAATTAAAAAGTATTTCAGGATATAAATTCCATTCTTTCTGAGTTTGAGGCATTTTTTCAGTGACACCAACGTATCCTAAAAATCCTTCTTTTGATGGCTTAACCATATTTCTTGCATAAAAATTTACTCCTAAAAAGTCCATAGGTTCTCCTATTAACTCAAAATCTCCTGCTTTTATGAAATCTAGCTCTCCTACTTTGGTTTTATAAATCTGAACCATATCCTCAGGATAGCTTCCTTTAAAAAGCGGATCCATAAACCATCTGTCTACAAAACCATCTGCTATTTTGGCTAGTTCTATATTTTTTTGAGTTTGCTCTAATGGATATCCTGGTGAAAGATTTATTGTAATTCCAATTTTACTATCTTTAAAGTGAAATTTTCTAAATGCTTTTACAGCAGCCCCGTGTGAGAGAAGTATGTTATGTGCTGTAATTAAAGCCTCTTTAAAATTTTCATGTCCAGGAGCATGAAGTCCCTTTAAATATCCAAGCATGCTTACGCAAAAAGGTTCATTATGCGTTACCCATAATGTTACTTTATTACCAAAGGCTTTAAACATAGTGCTAGTATATTCTTCAAACCAATTTACTATATCTCTATTTAACCATCCACCTAAATCATATGCCCACTGTGGTAAATCCCAGTGATATAAAGTAATCATAGGTTTAATATTATTTTTTAAAAGTTCATCTATCAAATTTTTATAAAATTCAATTCCTTTTTGATTAACCTTACCTTTTTCAGGAAATACACGTGGCCACGAAATAGAAAATCTATAGGAATCCACACCTAAGTTCTTTAATAATTGTATATCTTCTTTATATCGATGATAATGGTCGCAAGCTATATCAGCTGATTGATTCCTAAATACATTCCCAGGTATACTAGAATAAGTGTCCCAAATTGATGCAGTCTTGCCATCCTCATATGGAGCTCCTTCAATTTGATAAGCAGAAGTGCCTGTACCAAATAGAAAGTCCTTAGAAAATTTATTCATAGTTATTCCTCCAATTCGTATACTATAAAATTAATATATATAATCATTCTAACTTAATTTTATAGTAATAAGAGATTTTATAAATAGACTTGTATTATTTAAATATGGAAATATGTTAGATTTTGTACAACATTTTTGCTATCTGTTGAAATCTTAGAACTGCGTAAATAAAAAGCTCACAATAAAATGAACAAAAATAATTTTAATTTAATTTTCTATATACTATTGTGATTCCTTCTTCCTCTTGCATCTCCCTCTGCATAATGAAAATTAATTATACTTCCTACACTTAAGTTCTAAAGTTCTATGTAATTGAATTGTTCAAAATAAAACTTTTAACTTTTTCCTTCTCTAATCTGAAGAAAATCAAGTTCTTTAATATTTCCTAAATACCATTTATTATCATATGCGTAAAAGTCACAAGAATATTAGCCCTCAATCAGCTTACATAACAAATTAGCATATACATCTTCCGCTTATACCGCAAACTTCTAGCTGATTGCCTAAAAGCATATATTAAATTATCAAAATCTCTTATATTTATTCCTTTTCCTTGTATAACGTCTTTATACTTTTTAAAAAATTTTATAAAATTCTATAGTATTTAATATTTCTTTATTATTTATTATTTTAGCATTGATATTTAATGTCATAAAAATGGAAAATTACAGGTCAACAGTATTCAACCTTAAAATCTAAAACCTTGCCAGTTACATTTACTTAATAGCTGGTTCTCTTTTCTACAAAATTCATATATAAAGTATTTATATATGAATTTTGTTAGTATATTTCTGTTTCAAATATAGTATCATTGTAAAATTCTATTATGAACACTTCTATATGAAAGCTTCTATTGTCTATATCAGGAGTCATCTTAACTCTATGAATTTTGTCTATAGCATCAAGTCATACTGTTTGCTATATACCTGTAGTTCTTGTGTGTCATCATCCAAAGTTCTTTTTCAAACTGTAGTCTTGTATATTCGTTTCTTAACATAAATACTATCTTTCTTTCTCTTTTAATACTTGTTTTAAGTAAACTACTTTTTCCTGAGCTATTTCCTTTGCTTCTCCTAAAAACTTTGAAAAAATTATAGTCTTTGCTACATTCTCCAAAGCTTCCATTTTGTTAAAGGCATCGAATAAATCTTTTCCATAAGTAACTACGCCATGATTCTCCATTAATATTACTTCAGAGTTTTTAACTACATTTTCTATTGATTTTGGAACTTCATCTGTAGAAGGTGTACCATAAGGAGCACTAGATATATTCTTAAGTATTACTAGTGTTTCTACAAGATAACTTTCCTTAATAGGCTCATGTGCTAGAGCAAAAGCTGTAGCATAAGGCGGATGAGTATGAATTACAGAACTAATATCTTCTCTTTCAGAATATATCTTTAAATGAAGCTTTATTTCAGAAGAACATTTATGAATTCCTTCTATAACTTTTCCTTCATTATCTACCACAACAAGCATATCTTCTGTTAAGTAACCTTTATTAACTTTTGTAGGTGTAGTTAGTATTCTATTTTCATCTATTTTAATACTTATGTTTCCATCAGCAGCACTTACTAAGTTTTTGTCATATAACATTCTGCAAATATCAACTAGCTCTTTTTTATATTCTTTCAATGTCTTCATGATCTCTCTCTTCCTTTTCAATACATTTATTAATTATGATTTTATATTAATAAAACTAATATAAAATCATGTTTCGTATTTTTTATAAAATTATTCTTATACTTGAAAGTGACCAAGGTTCTACCTCTACCTTTAACCTTCCATCACTTTCAACTGATATCTCTTCAATATTTCTTTCTAAAAGATCGGTTTTATAGGCTTTCTTAATTTTCTTGCCAGTAAATCTAATTTCAGCTATTTCTTTTCTGCCTGAAATTTCTTGAAGTCTTATTATAAAACCTTCCTCGTAATTAGCTTTCTTTATAGTAGAAACTACAACTTTATCAGAACCTATTTGAGCAAGTGTAGTTCCTATTTCATTTGTATAAGGAGCTTTTGTTTCACGGAAATCCTGATAACTCATTCTTTGTACATAAATTGGCTGTCTGCTTTCCCAGCCTAGCTTATACGCTTTTTCCAAAGCTATTTCTTTATCACTTGTTATGCTGTATCTAAATATAAAAGTTCCACCTTGACAACCCTTATAATTTGTATTCCAGTAGTTGTTAAGTACATAAGAGAATATCCTACTACCTGAAAGATTAAGCTCTTTGGGCCATCTTCCAAGTACAACCTCATTAACAGTAAATAAAGGAATATCTGGAGAAGTTATATGTATCTCTCCCTCTTTACCTTTTATCATAATACCTGTTTGAAGAGGTAACCACTCCTTGCATGCTCCTGGAAGTTCATCCTTAGCCCAATTGACCCATCCAAGCTGTGAATCTGATAATACTTCAGGCTGTGATAAATTAAATGGAAAAGCTACATAAACAGCTTCCTTATTTAGATTTTCTTCTTTCGTATAAACATAGTTTAAATCTATTTTCTTAGTTTTATTGTTGAGTATGCATTCTATTTGAAGCTCTCCTTTAACTACTTCACCTTTAATCTTGATGCTAGTTCCATGAGCAAATTCTTCTATCTCATAAGAATTTAGATTAAAGTCTTCTATAAGCTCTGGAGCTTCATCGCTTAACTCATAGTGATTTCCAGTAAGCTTAGTTCCTTCTCCGCCCTTAGCATAGATGAATTTCCCAAGACCATACTGATCCTTTAGGTCTACAAGCTGATTGTTTGTAGCTTTGTCTATTAAGCTTTCTATGCAGCCTTTTTCAATATCAAAAACTAACTTGTAATACTGATTTTCAATTGTAATCTTATTATTATCAAGTACATAGTTTTTGCTCTCTTTTTGCTCTACTTTAGCTGGCTTTAAAATATATCTTCTATAGCTTAGACCTGGAAGCTTTTCTACCCAAAGCTCAACTGTAGCCTGAGTTTTTAATTCCACTATCTTTCTTATTGGTATCTCTTCACCAGTTTCTGAATCATATACTTTTTCATTTTTAGCTATTTCAACTCTTACAGCACCGCTTGCTTCCCAGCTGTGAGGATTGTATAAAACAACTTCACGGCCTTTGTTATTCCAGCTTAAACTGTGTCTTGTAGCTGCACTTAATAAAAGTCTCTTAGCCCACATTAAGCTATTTTTAGCCATGTGTTCTTTTACTTCCCATGAATCCTGTTGAAGCCAGGTTTCTTCTTCTATTCCGGCTAAATGAGATCCCCAAGTATGTTCGTCGAATAAAAGAACTTCTCTCCAAGCATTTTTAAAGTCTTCTAATGGATAACTCCAGTTTTCATTATGAATAACTGCTAAGGATTCCAATCTTTCTGCTGCTGTAAGGATAGCTTGAGCATCTCTAACCTGCCTTGAAGCTGTAGCTGTTGAACCACAGCCATCTTCCCAGTAAGCACCGCTATCTCCCTTTACAGTTTTTAAAAAATCCTTAAAATTCCCCTCTACATACTTAAAGAACTCACTTCCATCGCTGTTTATAAGCTGTGGATACTCATAGGTTCTATTCCATTCCTTAACAAACTCATGAGGTTGAGGATCAATATCTGTATTGTCTGCTTCCATTCCGTAAAGAAGAACCGCATCTGGAACGTAATCTTCTCTTTCGTATTCATCTAGCCACATATTTAAACCTGTTGAAGCTGAATATAATACTGGTGGGCTTCCGCAAACTTTTCTCAGCTCGCAATACATCTTAGAAAGCCAAACTAATATTTTCCCTCCATTAGTTCCTTCCCAATAAAAAGGTGAAATCTTATGAAGTCCTCCATTTAATCTGAAAGGTCCTCTGTCCTGGTTGTTGGCATGGATTAAATATTTAACTCCCATACCTTCTAGTATTGCAGGTGCAGAACCTGTAATAGAAGCTACATCAACCACTGACATATAATCAGGACTTTTTCCTACTTCACGAAGCACTTCTTCACTTAATTCCCCGTTTCTAATTAAGTCTTCAAGAGAAGCAAACTGAGTTAAAAGATCTACATAATTGCTTGGTACGCTTATATTCTTTTCTTTAATTTCTCTTAAGAGCTCTTGTCTTTTTTTTTCACTTCTAGTTTTTAAGAAATTTTCTATCACCCAAGAACAATCCAAGTTATAAGCGAATTTATTTTCAATACCTTCTTCTCTATCCTTATTTATAATTTCAAGAGCTTTATCAATGTTTCTGTTTAATCTTTCTGCTACTTCCCACTGACGATGAGTATATCCAATGTCCGTATGAGTATGAGGAGTTAAATAAACTTTCCACTTTTTCTTTCTCTTAAATTTCCCTCTTTCTTCTATAGCTTCTCCATTTATTTGTCCAGTAAGTAAGTATTCAACTTTACCTTCTCCATCAAACACATCAAAGTCAAGCTTATAGTGTCCTAATGCTGTTTCTGAAATTTCAAAGTCTGCCTTTTCTTCTCTGTTTCCTTCTTTTAGAGTAAGAGTTAGATTTCCACCATTAACTTTCTTATTAAACTGTAGATAAAAAGAACATTTTTCAACTAATTCTCCATTTATATTCTTTTTATATATTACTGTTGGAACTACCACTGCTGAATTTAAAGTACTATTTATTTCTTCTTGTATTTTTGAAAAAGCTAAATATTGATAGTTGAATCCTGCAGGATTAGCCATTCTGTCTAAACGCTTAATCTTTTCTATATTGTCTGTTTTTAGTACTTCTCCTTTATCACGACTAGTTAATATAATTGTATTTTTTCCCTTTTTTAAATATTCAGAAGGTATAACAATCTTTACACTTCCTTCAGAATAAATTGAAGTATGAAGTCCTGCTGATATTTTTATTTTATTAGAATTAGATGGATGAGGAAGTAAGTATGCATTTCCTACTACACCATTAACGTTAACTTCTAAATAAGGAAGTCTAGGAGAAATCATTAGAAAGTCTATTCTAAGTTCATAGTTTTGAGCAGGTTCTTCTCCTAAAGAAAAATTTATCACGTATGGATGAAGTCTGTAGCCTGCATCTGGATCTGCCTCATTTGCATGAAATAATGGCCACTTTTCTTCCTCATCTAAGGTATTCTTCTTCTCGTCTACATTCCAAACTACATCTTTTACACTATTAGGATTTCTAAAATTATTTGCAAAATAGTGTAAATCTCCTTCAGGCACACCTATAGCCCATAATACTTTAGACATATCATATCCTCCTATTATTCAAAGAATTCTTCTTCTAGCATACAGCATAATGCATGATATACGGGCAAATGAATTTCTTGTATGTCTGGAGTAATCCTAGCTGGAACTTTAATAGTTACGTCGCAAATCTCAGCCAATTTCCCCCCATCCTCTCCTGTAAGTCCTATAGTTTTAAGTCCTTTAGCTTTAGCAACAACTACTGCATTAACTATATTTACTGAATTCCCAGAAGTGCTTAGTCCTATTAGCACATCTCCTTTTACACCATAACCATAAACCTGTTGAGCAAATATCATATCTGGAGCAACATCGTTTAAGAAAGCTGTAGATAAAGCAGCATGCTGAGTTAATGCTATAGCTGGAAGCGCTCCTTGAAGATGAGAAGCTATATGTTTACCTCTTTCTTCTCCTATTATGCTTTTTATTACTTCATGTTCTTCTTTACCTATTAATCTTTGCTTCATAAAGCCCTTCATTAACTCGCCTATTATATGTTCTGAATCTGCAGCACTTCCTCCATTTCCACAAGCTAAAAGCTTTCCGTTATTTCTATAAGACTCTGCAGTTATTTCATAAGCTTTTAAAATATCTTCTCTTACAGTTTCAAGTAGTGGGTATCTTTCTATAAGTCTATTTAAATGTGTCAAAACTTTTTCACTTACTGGTTTATTTCCTTCTAAATTAATCTCCGCTCCATAAGCTGCTACCATAATGCTAGCTAAATCTCCAACCTTTTCTCCTAAAGCCGCAGGTACTACTTTGCAGTTTCTTCTTGATATCTCTAAAGCTTCCTTTTCAATAATTTCTTCAGTCTTAGCTCTTAAAAGATCTTCTCTTCTTGCAAAAATACTTCCAATAACTATAAGCTCTGGATTTAAAATATCTATAAAAACAGCAAGTGCTTTCCCAAGCTTTTGGGCTACTTCTTCATAAATACCTATTGCGTATTTATCTCCATTAGCTGCATAGTTACCTACTATTTTTGCATTTAGATTCTCTATATCTGTTTCTGTCTTACACCAAGAAAGTTTTATACCCTTTTGAATAAGCTCTCTTGCTCTCATTTGAGCAAGTCTTCCTATCCCTCCACCGCTGCAGAAACCCTCAAAAGAACCTTTTTTCCCGTAACCTTCTGGTCCTTCTTCTTCTAAACGTATATGACCTACTTCACCGGCCATATCATTTATACCTGAATAAAGCTTTCCATCTATAATTAGTCCAGCTCCCATACCTGTACCCATAGTTAAAAACATCATATTAGAGCAGCCTTTTCCTGCCCCAAGTTTCCACTCTGCTAAAGCACAAGCATTAGCATCATTTTGCAGATAGCTAGGAATCCCAAATTTTTTTTGAATTATCTCTACAATAGGAACATTATCCCATCCTGGTAAGTTAGGTGGAGACATTATAATACCTTTTTTACTATCTAAAGGCCCTCCACAGCTGATTCCTATAGCAGCTATAAATTTTTTATCTATATTATTTTTTACTAGAATTTCATTTATAGAATCAATCAATCTTTCAATTGTATATTTACAACCTTTTCCTGTTTCTGTATCAAATTTTAATTTATCTAAAATTTCTATGCCATTTTGTACACTAGCTAACAATACAGCACATTTTGTACCGCCTATATCTAAACCTATAACATATTGATTGCTCATAATGAATACAATACCTCCTTCTTAAAATTCAAGCTAAGCAACATTAGGCTGCTCAGCTTATAAAATTAATTATTCAAAATCTACCATTAGGCATTTTAATTCAAAAGGAGTAAATTTCAGATTAATTTTATTACCTTCAAAATCAACTAAAGTTCTATTATTTTCCATCATATCACACATATAAGCCTCTTTGATATTCTTATTAAATTTAATCTCTCCTTCTGTAGTTCCATTTCCATACTCATACATTCTTATTATTGTATGGTTACTGTCCTCAGCTTTTTTCACAGTTTCAATTATTACATCAGGTATATTATTTTCTATGAATGAGTCTTCACTTTGAAGTTCTCCAGTAGTACTTTCTACATAAACTACAGGCATATCATAATTTAAACTGTATCCAGCTTGAACAGTTCCACCTTCAAACCAATCTCCCTTATGTGGGTATAAACTATAAGTAAAGCTATGATGACACTTATCTGCAAATGGATCTGGCTCAATAGCAGATTTTAATAAAGTTAGTTCTATTACATTATTTTTGATACTGTGACCATACTTGCAATCATTTAATAAACTTACTCCATAGTTTCTTTCTGAAAGATCTACCCACTTTTGTGCTGGAACTTCAAACTGTGCGTAATCCCAAGGAGTATTATTGTGAGTAGTTCTTTCAATGCTACCAAATTGAATTTCATAAGTAGCTTTTGTAGAACGTACATCTACGTGGAAAGCGGTTTTAAGCAATGTCTGCTTTTCTTTCCAATCAATTTCAGTTTCAAAGTCAATTCTTGGAGTATTATTGTATAAATGTACATACTGAACTATATCTGAGTTTACATACTTCCAAACAAGCTTCAATGTACCTCTTTCTGAACCTTGTTCTACTACTTCTGCAGAAATTAAGTTATCTACAACATACTCCTTATCCTTATAGTAAATATCAATATCCCAAGCATCAAAGTTAAATGGTTTATCTTCATAAGCACTTAATACATTCCCAAGCTTACCTTTTGCAATCACTTCTTTATTGTTTTTCTTGTCAAATATGGAAACTATTTGTCCTTTATCATTTAGATATATCTTAAAAAATTTATTTTCCATCATGGTTTTATCAACTGATACATTAATTGCCAAGATGTTAGCATTCTTTCTAACTACTCTTATTGTCTTATATCCATAAGATGGTATATTCTTAGCAAAAATCATATAGTATTCATGTCCATTCTTTTGGATAGTCTGTGATGAAAGCACTTTATCTCCATCCATGAATTCAGCCTCATAACCTATAGAAGCTTTTTCTATATATATATAATCATTTCTTTTCCAAGATAAAGTATTAAATATCACTAAGCTTGGACCATCTGTTTTAACTTTGGAAGCCAAATTCCTTAATACTTCAGCTTTTAATCTACTACATGTACTTAATACTTCTTTATACTGAGCGTCGCTATCTTCATAAACTTCAGTTATTGAAGATCCTGGTATAATATCATGGAACTGATTTAAAAGTACAAGTTCCCATGCATTGTTTATTAATTCTTGTGGATAATTAACATTATTATCTACTGTTTTTGCAAAGCTGTTTAATGTTTCCACGTCATGTAATAATATTTCAGACTGCCTATTATATTTCTTTGTTTTAGCTTGAGAAGTAAAAGTTCCCCTATGAACTTCAAGATAAAGTTCTCCATCCCAAGTATCTAAGTGCTTGTTATTCTTAACTTGTTCCTCTAATCTCTTAAAGAAATCTTCAGCTTTTCCCATCTTAGCCTTTGGCACTACTGGCATATATTCAGTAATATATATATTTTCAATCATATCTCTTGTAGTTCCGCCACCACCGTCTCCATGTCCAAAGGAAATAAGTATATCTTTGCTATTAATATCTTTATGTCTGTAACTTTCCCAAACTCTCTTGAATTTACGAGGATTTATATCCCCATTGTAAGTGTATCCCCAATCATCCGGATTCATAGAATTTTCTGGCATTGTCATAAAATGTGTTAAAACTTCACTTCCATCTAATCCTCTCCATTTGAAAGTATCATATGGTGGTCTGTTAAATTGATTCCAGCTTATCTTTGTAGTTAAGAAATAATCAATACCACTCTTTTTCATAATTTGAGGAAGGTTTCCGCTAAAACCAAAGGCATCTGGAAGCCAAACTAATTTGTTATCTACACCAAATTCCTTTTTAAAGAATCTAGTTCCAAATAGTAATTGTCTAACCAACGATTCTCCTGAAGTTACATTGGAATCTGCTTCTACCCACATGCCTCCTGTAGCTTCCCATCTTCCTTCTGCCACTCTCTCTTTAATTCTTTCATATATTTCCGGATAATCCTCTTTTATGTACTTATATAATTGAGGCTGAGATTGTATAAAATAATAATCTGGATACTGGTTCATTAAGTTTAGTACTGTAGAGAAAGTTCTCGATACCTTTTCTCTTGTATGCCATAACTGCCAATACCAAGCTACATCAATATGAGAATGACCAACGCAAGTTATTTCAGGTCTTTTGCTTCTTCCAGAAGCTTCTTTTAACTCTGATTTTATAAAATCTAAAGCTTTGTAAATTGAATTATAGAAATTCTCTGAACCTTCTTCTCGCCAATCAATAATATTTAAGGTATTATCTATTATTGAAAGAATAACGTCTCTTATATAATCATCTTTTGGAAGTATTTGTGCTGATTGAAGAGCCATCTTCATAGTAAGATATAAATTTTCTGTTTTTTCATCTATAGTAACTAAATCAGCATATAAGAATTTATTTGTATAATCTCTTCTTCCACTAAAAGCCTTTATGTTAACCTCTAATTCTCCATCTTTTAATAAATCTTTTGGAATAACTATTTCTCTATGATTTTTATCACAACCTTGAACAGCTACACCATTTACATAAACTAAAGACTCTGGATTTACATCTGGAACCTTATAGTCTGAAAGTTCTAGATAAAGTGCAACTTTCTTGTTTTTATAGCTTTCTGGCAAAATAATTTTAGGAGACTTAAACCAACCTATTACATTTTTACCTCCCCAAATGAATCCTCTATAAGTTTTTTTGTACTCTTCAGAATCATTTTCTTTATACATAAGACCTAAAGCCATTTTTTGTTTATATATAAACTTAAATATTTCTTCTAGTCTTCTTTCCGTTTTCTTTTCAACGAAAAACATTTACTCATCTCCTTCTTGCCGCATTTATTATTTACATAATCTTTCTTCTAAACATTTTAGATTATCTATAGCTTTCTTCAAAAACTCTTTAGTTCCGAAACTTCCTGACTTTAATACCATAAGGAGTCTTCCCATAGAATTGTAGCCAAACATATTGGGAAGCCCTGGCTCAATTTCTTCTATAATTCTCATTTTTTCTATATTAAGTCCTTCACTTACTGCCTCTGAAGTATCTCCACCAGCTACAACTATCTTTCTAAAACCTGTTCTTTCATACACTTCCTTAACTATAGCTGTAAGGGCAGATGATATTTTTTTCCCAATTTCATTATCCTTTAAGCCAAGATTATATCCAATTTCTTTGGTCTTTTTAACTATCACTCTGTCATTTGAAGTATGTATAAGAATATCTCTTCCTTTACTTACAACTTCAATTGCTTTAGCTACAATTTCGTTTATGCATCTAGCATAACCTTCTTCAGCATATATACTTAAAGTATCAAATTCTATAGTTTCAACACCGATTTCTTTAAGATAATTTACTTGTAATAAAGTTTGAGGTGTTAAACTCCCTGCTAGTACCAGTACTCCATTTTTATCTAAGCTTTTATATACTCCATCTTCAAACTTAAGTTCTTTAACATTTCCAAATGCCTTTGGAAGTTCTTCTGCTATTGCAGAGCTTCCGCAAAGATTTAACTCTCCAGCTGCAGCTTTAGCTATAATTTTTAAGTCTTCCTGTTCAGTTACATCTAAGATAATATAAGAAAAATCCTTTTTCATTTTTTCTATATGACTTTTAAGTATTTCTTCTCCTTGCTTAACAATATTATAATTAATAATTCCAACTGTCTTCTCTGTTTGAGATTCTAAAATTTTAACTACATTTGATTCTTTCATAGGATGTATTGGGTCATTGGCAAACTGAGAATTTTCTAAAAGCACTCCATTTACATAATGAAGTCCATTTTTAGTAACTCTACCATTAGCAGGAAAGCCAAGGATCACAATAGACTTGTCTATTCCTAAGGCTTCTTGCATTGCATCAAATTCTACTCCTATATTCCCTCTAAACACTGAACATGTTTTGTTAAAATACATATCACATGGTATTTTCATTAAGCTTTTGGTAGAATTATATACTTTTTCTGCCGCCACTTTTGGTTCATCAAGTCTACTGTCTGTGTCAATAATTATTACATCCACATCCTCAACTTTTTTAAATTCCATATTTTCATGGTACCTATAAACTTCTGTTACAAGTCCATTTTTGGCAAACATTATACCTATATCATTTCCACCTGTGATATCATCTGCTACCACACCTATTAATTTTTTCAACCTCTTCACCGCCTCTATATAGTCTATATAAAGTCCGCTCCTTTATTTGCACTACCAAGAGATTCTTGTATCTTCTTCTTAACTTCTTGCTTTACCGCCATACCAGCCTTTTCTAAAGCTTCTGCCTCTAATTTCCAAACTTCTTTATTTAATATCCTGCTTTCTAAACCTAAGCTATTCTGAAAAACTAATTCTAAATCAGTAGCAATATTAATCTTACTTACTCCACCTCTGGGTATATTTATTGCCTTTTTTATAGTTTCTGATGGAAGAGATGAACCACCATGAAGAACTAAAGGTGTATTTGTAAGATTTCTTATCTCTTGCAACCTTTCAAAGTCTACTTTAGGATCCTTAACCTTGTACACTCCATGAGCTGTACCTATAGAAACAGCTAAAGCGTCAACTCCTGTTTCTTCTACGAATCTCTTTGCTTCTTCTGGTATAGTATAAAATTCATCATCACTATCAGTTTCTAACTTATCTGTAGCTCCAATTCTTCCAAGCTCTGCTTCTACAACAACACCTTTTTTATGTGCGTACTCCACAACTTTCTTAGTTATTTTAATATTTTCTTCAAGCTCCTTATCTGAAGCATCTATCATAACAGAAGTAAATCCTGCATCAATTGCTTCTTTTATTACGTTTATATCTTTAGTATGGTCTAAGTGTAATCCTGCAGCTATATTAAACTGGTCTTTAAGTTTATAAAAAGCTTCTGCAAATTCAATTGCACTTACTTCAAACCATCTAAATTCATTTGCTGACATTTGAACTATAACAGGTGAATTCATCTCTTCCGCTGCCATAAGTACATATTTTATAAGATAAGTATTTCTTGGAGAGAATGAACCTACTCCATAACCTTTAGATTGTGCTATAGGAAGCATTTTATTTAATCCCATAAGTTTCATAAATCATACCTCACATTCTATTGCTTCTTCTATATTTTTAAATGTAGTCTTATATCTTTCATAACCCTTTTTATAAAGTAAAACTAACTCATTATTTGGGGTTAACTCTTGCTTTATTGTACTATTGTTTTTTATATTTGTTATTGCCTTTACTCCTATGCCTGCTAATACAGCAGCACCAACGGCCGATGCTTCATCAATTGAGGAACAAAGTATTTTCTTGTTAAATATATTAGACTTAATTTTCATCCAAGTTGAGTTCTTTGTACTTCCTCCAACCGCTTTTATCTTATTAATTTTATTTCCATTAAGGCTTTCTAAAGTTTCTAGTACTAATTTGCCTTCATAGGAAATTCCCTCATATACTGCTTTTATTAAATCTGAAACATCTGTATCAATAGACAATCCAATAAAAGCTCCTCTTTTTAAAGGGTCTACATGAGGGGTCCCACTTCCACTTAAGTAAGGCATATATATTACTTTTGAAAGTTTATCAATTTTCTTTCCATTATCAAAGAAGCTGTAAGGAATTTCCCTATCAATAGATATAAGTTTTCTTAGCCATTCAATGGACCCTCCTGATGCTGGAGTACTTGTCATCCAGTAATACCCCCCATATGGAAAGCAGCCTTGATTAACCCCTAATTTATAAAATTCTTTAGTTAAAATAGGTTTTTTTTCCTTCCCAACAAATACTTCTGAGGTTCCCATGGAATCTAACACTTCATTTTCATCATTTATTCCTAATGCCATAGCTGCACATATATGATCATGAGCACCAGTAACTACTGCCACATTTCTTGGTATTCCAATTTCATCAGCTATTTCTTTAAGTAAACTCCCTACAACTGTTCCAGATTCCATAACACTTGGCAGAATGTCCTTATTCCCTATATACCCTAATAAATCACTATCCCATGTTTTTCCTTTTAAATCGTACATCATAGTTCTACATGCTAACGTACTGTCTGTAACTATTTCACCACTTAATTTAAAAATTATATAATCTCCTACAGATAACCAATGATTTGTTTTATAGTATATCTCCTTCTCATTTTCCCTTAACCACATCAGCCTAGCTATGCTGTGCTTTGGATGAGGAATAAGTCCTGTCTTTTTATATATTTCATATCCACCAAAATCATTTTTAAGTTTGTCCATTTGTTCCTTTGCTCTCATATCATTCCAAGGAATTATTGGATATAGTGGCTCTTTATCTTTGTTTAAAGGTAATCCTGCTTCAGCCATGCTAGAAACTGAAATTGCTTTTATTTCAAGAGTATTTACGTTTTTTACTACTCCTTTAATGCATTTTAATGCAATTTTCCATAAATCCTCTGCCAAATAAACTTGACCTTTCCCCTGTATATTAATTGTATTGTTATCCTCTATATGAATAGATTTAAGATCTAAATTTTCATCTATAATAACTGCTTTAATATGAGTAGTTCCTATATCTAAGCCTAATAAAAGCATATTCTATTCCTCCAATACTCTTTTAACAGCCTCCATACCTGTATAAGGACTTATGAGAAATTTATCTTTAAGTTCTTCTGGAATTAATTTTATAGTTCTTGTCATAGAAGCTTGAGCCAATACAACAATATCATTATTCCTTAAAAGTTCTATTAATTTGCTTGAAACAATTTTATCGTATTGATCTTCTTTCCCTTTATTTAGTAAATTCCCTACTTCCTCAATAAGAAGCTTATCTATACTTATTTCTTTTCCTAATTCTTTTGACTTATTAAGAATTAAATTAATTGTAGGTTTAAGAGTAGAAGCTAATGTAGCAGCCACTCCTATTTTACTTCCCCTTTCAACGGCTATTTTTGTCATTTGCTCATCTATTCTTAGAACCGGTACTTTTACTAAGTCCTTGCCTAGTTCTACAAGCTCTCCAATTGATGAACAAGCACATAAAATTGCGTCTGGTTTTAACGTTGAGGCATTTACCAAGTAATTATTAAATCTGTATTTCACATCCTCTGGAATATATCCTAGTGAATTTATTTCTGGTAAAATGCTGTCATCTAATATATTTACTATATTGCAATCAATCTTCAGTTCTGAGGCAATATTTTTTAATAATTCTATGGTTACTGGGGTTGTATGAATTATAACTAAGTTTTTATTCATACTTTTCACCTCTTTCAAAAGCATCCCATGCTTTTCTTATAACCTTGTGTTCTTCTTCTGTTATTTCTTCTTTTGAATTATCTATTAAATCAATATAGTAAAGTGATGGAACGCCAAGTTCAGGCTGAAGTTTTATATAATCTAACCAAGCTTTTTTATTTGGCATTGGCCAGTTATCTGTATCAATCACTAAGCTGGGACACGCAGCTTTTGCAACTCTTGCTCTATGAAGCATAGCATTATTTATATCAGCTGATGTATTAACATCATTTAGTCTTATCATATCTGTAACATTTTCAAGGTATGGATTTGGTGTATGACTTATTATTAAAGCATCTCTTTTTACTTTTTTAGCTTCTGTATGAATAATTTCTAAGTATTTTTTCATAAGCTCTAATCCCCATAAATTCCCGTAACTTTTACAATAAGCACCAGATGGTATTCTTGCTGTAAAATCTATCTTAAAACCATCAGCATCTAATCCTTCTTTTGAAAGTATGTTTTTTATACAAGCTCTAAATATTTTTCCGTATTCTGGGTTAGTTGGATCAACAGCTAATTTATTTCCTTTAAAATCTCTAATACATAATTCTTCAGAAACTCCTTCTGGATCCCAAGCCTTAAGCCATAATAAAACTTTTTTCCCATTATTATGAACATCTTTTATAAAATTTTTCATATCGGGCCATTTTTCTTTATCTACATCATTTAATCCATAGTTTTTCTGCCATTTATCATCGATAACAATAATTCCTGGGTTTAAATTTATTTCTCTTAATTTGTTTAAAAAGCCATAATAATTTTCTTCTGTAGCTAATTTAGATGCAGGTTCCCCTGTTTTTACTTCTAATGCACATTGTGCCCCCCATCCACAGAAAATTGGCGTTTTCCACCAGCTTGGCTGCTCGTAAGATTTTCTATTTACTCTATTTAAATCACTATAAGTTTTTAATAATTCATACTCATCCTCTCCAAATATAAATACAATTTTGGGAAGACTATATTCACCTTCTATTTTGGTATGTCCTTCATAAGAAAGAGATAAATAAGAACCTTTACCCCCTTTATATATAAATTCTGTAAATAACCAATTTCTTTCTTCAGCTTTTACACCTATGGTGAATTTCACATTATCTTTTATTCCTACAAAAGAAAAAGGTGGTGGAGTAAAAAACCAATGATCTTTACCATAAATAGGTACACCTGTTAAATCAATTCCCGTTGTTTCGCTTGGTAGTGAATAAAATTCTTCCTTGCAATCTGGTTCTGGATTAAAAATCTTATCTACTATAAAGCTAGAATAAAATCTTCCACTGCTCCATCTAAGACTTCCTGTATAATATCCACTAAAGTATTCAACTTCATCTATGCTACCTTTTCCATTTATATCAAAACTATACTCAAATCTATCTTCCTTGCATACAATTTTATATTCTTTGCTTTTCCAAATTGAGCTGTCAGCTGTTGCAGTAAAAGTAATTTGTCCTTGACTTTCTTCATAGTTCCAATCCGATATATTTGAAACTACATCTCTTCCTTCTAAAGTATTGCAAGAAGATACAAGATATAAATCCATTAATAAATTTCCTTCTTTATTCCTTATACCTACATAAGGCCTATCTTTATAAAAATTTAAATCATATTTTTCAGCACTAAGTTTTATTGTTTTATTATTTTCAATTTTCACTCTTCTTCCCCCTAATTAAAACTTAATCTTTAAACTTCCAACATATTTACCTCTTTGTATATATAGTCTTCATTTTCCCTTGTGATTAATATAGTTTTTATTTCACAAGGAGAAAATACCAAATTATACTTTTTATTTATATATTTTAAGCTTAACTCAGTTTTAGTTTCACTACCTTCAATTTCATACATTCTTAGAATATATCCATTATCATCTTCCGAAGTTTTTAAAACTTCAACTATTATGTTTTCTTTATCTAAACTTATTAGACTCATATTTTGAGCTTTTATTTCTCCTTTATGATAAGTATCTATTAAATATTCATATCCCACATTAAGGATATCTGACAGTTTATTTGCCTTAACATTTCCACATTTTTCATCAAAGCTTATTACAAAAGAAAATATCTGCTCTCCTTGATCCATATATCTATAAATTACATCTTCCTCAATTGGCGCCGGATCATGATGAGCATATACTGGACTTCTGCAAATAGTCATATTGTATACGTTATTAGTCATGTCATAAGCATATTTACTGTCATTAGCTATAACTACTCCATAGTTCTTATCTCTCTCTTCTATCTTTACCCAGCTATGTGCAAATTCTTCGTGTCCTTCATAAGAATCTCTGTTTAAATATCCATAAGGTATTTCACAAATAAATTTAGGATTTTCAACATTTATAGGCATCGAAATTTTTAATATCTTATGTTTCTCCTGCCAGTTAAGATAATTTTTTACTCTTATATAGTCAGCATCTTCATAAAGAGTATAAAACTGTTCAAGCTTAGATTCCCCATATTTTGATGTAACTTTTATTATAGCTCTATTACATCCCTTTTCTAAAATTCTCATATCTACTAATTCAAAGTTGCCTATAACTTCATTAAAATTTTTTATACCATGACTCCAAGTATCACTTTCATCTTTAATTACCTTGGCAATAATTTCCCCCTTTAAAAGCTCAAATTTATTTCTTTTGTCATATATACTTCTTATATTTCCGCTTTGTTTATTGAATATTACTTTAATATTCTTATTTTCTAGAATGTTATCATAAACTTTCATATCCTCTTTTATTATTGAAGGTTCTCTATCAAAAATTCTATACACTCTATATCCAAAAGCTGGTATATTAACTTTAAAAACAACTCTTCTTCTTCCTCCAAAGTTTACATTTGTAGTTGCTGCAGAAGTTCTAGTCCTTTGATATGGTACTTCATTTCCTAAATCATCAACTATAGTTAAAGCTTTTTTGCAATCCCAAGCTATTTCTAAATCTGCCCATTCATCAAACTCATAAGAATTAGTGTTAAATAAAATTAGTGGGTAACCTTCTCCTAAAGTATCTATTTTATTAGCTATAGCTTGAATAGCTGTATTACTAATAAATTTTCCTTTAGAAATTACTGAATTAAAATGCGAAACAGCATCGTTTCTAGCTTCTTCAATTGAAGTGCCTGCTAAAATATCATGAAATTGATTAAATAGTAGTACTTCCCATATTTTTTCTATATCATATTTAAAATTTTTATTATTTCCAAGCATGTTAGCCATAGCTCCAAGCTTTTCTGAAATTATAATCACATTTTCAGCTTTCCTATTTAATCGTTTCAATTCAGAATCAGCTGAATAACATCCTACCGAATGGTGCTGAATCTCATCCTTGTATTCAGGAAGGTTCTGTTCATCTACTTTACTAAAGAAATCTTTTACTGTTGAAAATAAAATCTTAGGCATTGTTTTATCTTTCTTCAATTCATAAATAGTATTTATATTTTGTATTGTAGGCCCTCCTCCATGATTACCTACACCATAAAAACAAAGCATTTCGTTGTAGTTTTTCATGACTTTTAAAGTTTTTTCTATATTTTTTAATATATGTTCTTTAAACCATGCAGTATATTCCCCTGGCAACCTACAAGTGATTATAGTACTACCATCTTCACTTTTCCACTTAAAAAGAGGTGAGTCTATATGTTTTTCACTCTCTACCGGTCTCATAAACAAATAATATTTAAATCCACTTTTCTTTAATATTTGAGGAAGCATGGCATTGTGACCGAAACTATCTATGTTGTACCCTATAGTACATATATCCCCAAAAGTTTTCTTTAAATATCTTTGTGAGTAAAGTGCTTGCCTTACAAATGATTCTCCACTTGGAATATTACAATCTGGCTCTACAAACCATCCTCCTACTATTTGCCATCTGCCTTCTTTTACTCTTTTTTTAATTTTTTCAAACATTTCAGGATCTATATCTTCTATCCATTTATAATAGACTATAGAACTAGCTGTAAAATTAAAATCAGGATATTCATTCATTCTATCAAGTACTGAACTAAAAGTAGCCTTTACTTCTTGAAAACCCTCCTGCCATCTCCAAAGCCATACTGGATCTATATGAGAGTTTCCAATCATATGCAATGTTTTTTTGTTATCTTTGTTCATATTAGATCCTCCAAACTATACCCATTAATAAATATATTTTTGTTTTTATAAATCGTTTCCAGAGTGCATAAATAAAGTATTCCTTTTAGCTTATAAATTTCTTAATCTTTTGTACTTATCTTACACTTTATATTTTACTTATATAAACTGTTTTATAAATAGAAGGGTGTTATTAAAACATGGTATAATGTTGGATTATATTTTATATTATTCTTTTAGAACATTGTAAGAAACATTAAGTGCTTCAATAGCTAAGTTTCCCAAAGTAACCTTATCATTAGTGCTTTCAATTGCAATTTCTTTTATTTCATTTGGTAAAATACAACAATAATTATTATCAAAATATAAGTAATTTTTAGAATTTAAATCTTCATTACTAGTAATAAATAAGTACAATACTGCAGTTTTACCATTATTAGTAATACTAACGCCTTTCTCTGTCTGTTTTAGTAATAATGATGGTTGTTCAAGTTCAAATACATCTTTTAAATCCTTTCCTTTAGTAAATAAATACTCATTACTTGCAAGTATTTTATTATCAGTTTCCAATCTAAGTCTCAATAAAAATAGAGAAGTAGGTATCTTATTCAGTTTTATATTTAAATCTACTAATTTAACCGTTGCATTTTCCACAGCCTTGCAATCCATGGTGGATTTATAGCAAATTGTACCATCTACTGCAGCAATCTCCACAACAGACTTAAGCTTTTCTAATACTTCTAGCTCTTGACTTAATAATTGAGTTCCAATAAATATACTGCACTTAAAATCTTCTTTTTTAAATAAAGACGATGATTCAAAAGACGCTGAAATTAAAAATGAACTATATGCCTTCTTAATTCCAAAATATGCAGGCTTTGGATTTCCGTAATAATCTAAACTTGAAGTACAATAGTTATTTGGATAAGGCTCATTAAACTGCCATGGAAATGTTCCACTATTGTGAAATGCTCTTCTTTTATTGCACTCAACAGCATATTTTAATCCTTCATACTGCATATACTGACTAGCCTTACGAATACTTTCTATATCCTTTAAATTTCCTCCAAAGGTTTCTTGAATTAATGGTTCATTCGTCCACCATGCCCCACGATGAAAATATATTTCATTATCTTTACTTGCTGGTAGAAAATGCTGTGGGTCTACAGATTTATGCAAAGTATTGTAATTAGTCATGCCTTCTACTCCAAATTCTGTGTGAATCAAAGAAGTACCTAAATTATAAAGTTTGTAGTGCTTTTGCAAGCCTTGGTGTTCCCAAGGCCCATGTACGTCATAAAGCTTATCTGGATACTTTTCTATGTTTTCTATGGAATTTGAAAATACTCCGCCAGATGGAGATGTAGGAAGCCATTTTCTTTTTGAATCAAACTTTTCTACCTGCTCATTTAGAACAGTTAGAAGTTTATCTGTGCTATTTAAAGGCATTCCTTCATCATCCTGAAGTTCATTACCACCACACCAAATAGTAAGTGCTGTATGATTTCTTTTTCTTTTTATAATAATTTCAGATTGATATTTCATTAATTTTATATAATTTTCATCATGAGATGTTTTATTATCGATACCTGAACTAGACAAAATAAATTCCTGCCAAATTAAAATTCCATTTTCTGCACATTCATCATAAAAACTATCTTTTTCGATTAAACCACCACCCCATACACGGAATATATTTATGCCTGCTTCTTTAGCCAATCTAATTAATCTTTGTTGTTTTTCTTTTCTATTCACCCCATACATGACATCAATAGGAACCCAATTGTATCCATTCATATAAATCTTTCTGCCATTTACATTAAGCACAAAATCAGGAGCATCTTTATTAGCTTTATCATTATGAGTAAAAACAATCTCTCTTATACCAAACCTTTTCTCTAATGTATCAGATTCTTTTCCTTCTTTATTATATAAAATTACTTTTATTGCATACATGTAATGATCTCCATAACCATTAGGCCACCATAGAACAGGATTATCAACTATCAAGCTTATATTTGCTTTTCCTTTTTCTACTTTAGCTTCTGCCATTTTTTCTCCAAATAATACCTCAACCTTATTTCCTTCTGCTAAATAGGTTTCTATTTCTATTTTAATATTAGCCTTGCTATGATCCTTTGCCAAATCAGAACTAATATATACATTCTCAAGTGTAGATTCTTCTGTTACCTTTAAATAAACATCATCCCAAATTCCTTGATGAATCATTCTAGGGCAGAAGTCCCACCAATATGTCATACGTGATTTGTGAGTATAAACTAAGCTTGTTTTTCCAACCTGCGGCTGCTCTATTGGTGCTGGCTCTATAACAACAGCTAATAGGTTTTCCTCTCCTAAAATCAATAAATCAGTGATGTCTTTTTTCCAGGGGATAAACATTCCTACTTGATATCCGATAGATTTTCCATTTAAAAAAATTTCACTTTTATAATCAATACCATCAAAACATAAAGTTACTTTTTTGCCTCTAAGTTCTTCACCTAAGATAAATTTTTTTTTATAAACCCACGTTCTTGCAGGTACCCATTCTACCAACTTTGAATTTAATTCAAAGTATGGATCTGGTACTAATCCATCTTCAAACAAGTCATTAAGCACGCTCCCTGGAACAGTTGCCTTGTTCCACCACCTAACGTCTTTAGTGTTAGGCTTTACTGAATCTCTCCATACCCAATCCATTCCAATAAATTCTTTCATAAGCCAATCATTTCCATTTAAAAATATATTTTTCATATTTCCCCCTATAAACCTAAATTTAAAATTAATATTTATACTTATCCTTAAAAGTTTTAAACCAAGGATTATAATAGTGAGCAAAACTTGCCCTAGCATCTTTTAATCTATCTTCTACATCTCCTAATAGTATTGGGTTTGAGTGTCCAACTACCATTAAGTCAAATTTTCTTTCACAAAGACAATCTAAAGACTTTTTCCAATCTTCTTCATTGGAATCAATTTTAGTACTAAATCCACCATATAGTGTATCTCCCGCTATAAGCACCTTTAAATCTGAAACGTTTAAAACATAGCATACACTACCAGGAGTATGACCCGGAGTATGTATTACTTCAATATTAATACTTTCAAAATTAAAAATCTTATTTTTCTTTAACACTCTGTCTACTTTAAAAGGAGTAAAACTTTTCCCATATAAGAGTCCCGCGGTAGTTTTTATATCATCTCCATCTTCAACTCTTTTCACATCATTTTCATGAAGAAAAACTTCACTACCATACTTTTCTTTAAAAAGATAAGCTGCACCAATGTGATCGTAATGCCCATGAGTTCCAAAAATATATTTAATATTTCTAGGCTCAACTCCACACTTTTTTATATTTTCTATAAGTTTGTCAAAGCCTTCAGGAGTTCCGCAATCTATTAAAATAGCAAACTTCCCACAGTTTAATAAATAAGATGTTGCATCAAATCTATGAGTTAAAACTTCACCCGACACCTGGTAAAAACTATTTAATAATTTCATATTATCCTCCATTCCACTGCTATACTGCAGTATAAAAATATATGTTTAGTAAATAAATCTCTGTGTTTAAAATTACACAGAGATTTATTTTACTCATTCCATTCTAATAAATTAGTTTCAACCACTGGTTTTTCAGTATTTTTAGGTATTCTAAAAGTTTTTATTTCGCAAGGCTTAAATAATACATTTAATGTTCTTTCAAGCTTTGGAAGATTAATGGTTACTTTTGTTTCTTCTCTAGTTGTTTCATATAATCTTAATATAATATCATCATTATCTTCTGCTTTTTTCATTGCTGAAACAACTATATTATTCTTATCAATGTTTATAAAGGAATACTTTTGTGGCAAGTTCCCTTTGTGATAACTTTCTATTATAGTAATAGCTTTTTGATTAAGTTCAAGAGCTTTATTTACAGTACACGCTTCTTCCCAGCCTCCATTGTGAGGATATATTGTATAGTTAAATTGTTGTATTCCTTGATCTATAAAAGAATATTCTCCGTCTGGATCAGGTACTAATGGATCATGATGTGCATATATTGGACTTCTAAGTACTGTAAGATTAATTTCCTTATTTAAAACATCATAGCTATATTTACCATCGTTTAATATAGAAATTCCCACTATATCACTCTTATCAGATATAGAACCTGTTATATCCACCCAGTTTTGCATTGGATATTCTTCACCATCTAATTCTCTTTCAATGTGTCCGTATGGTATTTCAAAAGTACCTTTCCTAAATATAATATTAACTGGGAATTTAATTTTTAATACTTTGAATTTTTCGTGCCAATCTACAAGTACTTTTACATCTATTTGATCTAATTCATTATACATTGTAAAGTCTTGAACTATTTTTGATGAGCCATACTCACTTACTACCCTAATAGTAGATTTTACTGGACCATATTCAAGTCTCTTTATGCTTTTTGCTTTAAATTCTCCTATAACTTTATCATATCTTCTAACGTTATGTGACCAAGTATCACTGTTATCTTCTATAACTACAGGTCTAGCCGCAGGTGCTGAGAATAACTCTGACTTAATATCTTTCTTTAAAAGACTCTTTATAAAACCTGTTTCCTTATCAAACTCTAATCTGTAATTTTTATTTTCTATAACATTATCGCTGCACTGTACAGGTTCTAAATTTAAAGTTGAAGCCTGTTTTATAATTTTATAAACCCTATATCCAAGTGCAGGAAGTTCCGCCATAAAACTAATTTTACACCTTCCACCTGCTGTAGCATCAGAATGCACTATCTGCATTGGTACTTGTTTTCCTTCTTCATCTACAAGGATGAAACCTTCTTTTACTGTGCTTGATTCCAATTCTACATTAACTTTGCTTTCAAAACTGTGTGGATTGAATACTACAATAGGTTTCATTCCTTCAACTTGTTCTATATTTATGTCCCAGGAAATAGCTTGAACTGCATAGTTAAGTCCTCTTCCTGCTATGCTCATTGCTTCCCCATACATATCTCTTGCATCATTATATGCTGTTTCAATACTTGTTCCTGCTAATATATCATGGAATTGATTAAATAATACATTATGCCAAGCTTTTTTATAGTTTTCTACATATGGCTGACCAGTTATTACATTAGAAATTACTGAAAACTTTTCTGCTACAAGAAGTCTATTTTCAGCTTTTCTATTCCAAATCTTCACAGCAGAATGAGCAGCATAACATCCACTTGCATGATGTAATAATTCTCCATGAACTATTGGAAGTTCATATCCTTTTACATGTTTGAAAAACTCATTTACAGAGCTTATTTTAAGGTTTGGAAAATCTTCTCTTTCATTTAGTTCATGTATGCTTTCAATATTTTGTTTAGTAGGACCACCGCCATGATTCCCTACTCCATAGAAGCACATTGTGTCATTTATTGGTGCTTTAACTTCTGCTACACATCTTAATATGTGATTGTCTAATTCTTTTCCCCAACTGCAGTATTCATATGGAATTCTAAATGCTGTAACTTTTGAACCATCACTTGATTCCCATAAGAACAATCCATTAGGAAGCCCTTTTTCATGTGGACCTGGTCTTAAAAATACATAGCTATCTAATCCACTTTTTTTAAGTATTTGAGGGAGCATTGCATTATGTCCAAAACTATCAACATTATATCCAACTTCTGCTGTTACTCCAAATTTTTCTTTAAAATAATGCTGACCATATAAAGCCTGACGTATAAAAGATTCTCCTGAAGGAATATTGCAATCTGGCTGTATCCACCATCCTCCAACTAAAACCCATCTTCCTTCTTTAATTCTTTTTTTAATTTCTTCAAACATTTCAGGTTCATTATTTTCTATCCATTCATAATAAGCTGCTGAGCTACTATTAAATATAAAATCTGGATATTCATTCATTCTATCTAATGCTGACCTAAAGGTAGCCTTAACTTCCTGAAAGCCTTCTTGCCACCTCCATAACCAAACAGGGTCTAAGTGTGCATTTCCAATCATGTAAAGTGTCTTTTCTTTCATATAATTTCACCTCTTTAAATATTTAAATTTCTGTCATAATTAGTACTCTTAAGTCTTAGTGGCTTGTGTGCCTGCCCATAAATATCAGTTTGTACTACCTCATCTATATAATAAGAATTAGGTTTAAATAATATTAATGGAAATCCATAACCTCTTGTATCAATATTCTTAGCTATAGCTTGTATACTATTATTTAATATTCTTCTCCATATAGCTAACGCTCCATTAAAATCTTCTACTACCTCATTTCTTTATTCTTCTCTAGAAGTAGTAGCAAGAATGTCGTGAAACTGATTGAAAAGTATAATTCCCTACATTTTTCCTCATTAGGATATTTTTTCGATTAAACTTCCTAAATATGCAAGTCTCTCACTCTTAAACGCAATATTCTCGCTTAATCTATTAAGCTTTTTTATTTCCGAATCAATAGAAAAACACCCTGAAAATATTATTTGAAGTTCCTTATCAAACACAGGGAATTTTTTTGAATCTAAGCTTTCAAAAAACTCCTCTAAAGAACTACACTTTACATCTATATCTATTGTCTTATCTTTAATTTCCCTTATTGACTTTATATTATCTATAGTTGCTCCTACTCCATGATTCCCTACCCCATAGAAGCACTCCATTATGTCCAAAACTATCTACGTTATAACCTACTGTAGCAATCTTTCCAAATTCTTCTTTTAAATATTTCTGAAAATATATCCCTTGTCTTACAAAAGTTTTACTGCTAAGAATGTTGCAGTCTGGCTCTACAAACCAACCAACTACTATTTCCCATTTACCACTCTTAACTTCTTTTTTTTATTTGTTCAAACATATCAGGTAATATTTTCTCAATCCACTTATAAAAAGCTACAGAACTTGAAGTAAATTTATATTTATCATATTCATTCTATCAAAAACAGAAGCAAAAGTTGCTTTAACTTCTTGAGGTCCCTCTTCATATTTCCAAAACTAAACTAGATCTATATGAGAATTCCATATTATATAGAGTTTTTTATTATTCATTTCATACCTCCAAAATTCTCTAAGACAACCTTACTTCGTCGTTCTCACAATAGCTAATCTTTCCTTAAAAATTCATTTAATACTTTTATCCTTTTATTCCTGACATAGATACCCCTTCTATAAAATAATTTTGCAATGTAAAAAATATTATAATAACTGGTAGTAATACTATAAGAGATGCCGCCATAAATAATTGCCACTCCATACCATTTTGTCCCTGAAATGTTCTTAAACCCATTTGCAAAGTATACATTTTTTCATCAGTTAAATAAAGTAATGGTCCCATAAAATCATTCCACTTGCCATTAAATTCGAATATAGCTATAGCTGTTAAAGCTGGTTTACAAAGAGGTAATATTATTTTCCAATATATCATAAATTCATTAGCTCCTTCTATTTTAGCAGCTTCTGAATAATCATTTGGTATTCCTAATAAAAACTGCCTTAATAAAAATACATTAAATGCTCCTGCAAAAAATGGAGGCACTACTAAAGGTAAAAATGTTCCTACCCATTTTAATCTAGAATATAAAATATATGTTGGAATCATTGTAACAGTTCCTGGTATCATCATTGTTGCAAGTACTATTGCAAATAAAACTTTTTTCCCTTTAAAATTTATCTTAGCAAATCCATAAGCAACTAAAGAATTAGAAATAAGTGCTCCAATTACTCCCATTATTGTAATAAATACTGTATTTTTTAGATAAATTGTAAAAGGAGCAGATTTCCAAGCTTTAGGGAAATTTTCCCACACCCAATCTCTTGGAATAAAACTTGTATTTATAAATAATTCTTTATCAGATTTTAAAGCTGTAGAAATCATCCACAATAAAGGAAACATTATAAAAACAGCCCCTATTGTTAATATAACTAATACAATTATTTTTCCAATTAATTCTCCTCTTTTTTTACTTTTAAATTTATCTGTATATTTCAAATTTAATTCATTTTTTTCTTTATCAATACCTACATACATATATTATTCTCCTCCTTCATAATGCACCCATTTTTTCGATACATAAAGCTGTATCCCTGTAAATATCATTATTATGATAAACAAAACCCATGCAAGTGCAGAAGCATATCCCATCTGAAGTTCTAAAAAAGCTTTGTTATATAGATATAAATTATAAAAAAGAGTTGAATTAGCTGGTCCTCCTGTACCTCCAGAAATTATAAAAGGACCATCAAATATCTGAAAAGCTCCATTTATCCCTGTTATCATAACAAATAATAAAGTAGGAGATATCATAGGTAATGTAACATGTAAAAATTTTTTAAATCCTGTAGCTCCATCTATTTCTGCAGCTTCATATAAACTTCTTGGTACATCTTGAAGAGCTGCTAAAAAAAGAATCATACTTCCTCCAACACCCCAAAGTCTCATTATTATTAATGCTGGCTTTGACCATTTAGGGTCATTAAACCATGCTGGTCCATTTATCCCTATTATTCCCAATAATGTATTTGCCAAGCCACCGCTAGGATTAAATATCCACATCCAAAGTAATGTTACTGCCACTCCAGATAATACAGACGGAAGATAATAAACTGTTCTAAATATCTTTACTCCCCATACCTTAGTATTTAAGAGTAAAGCCAATAATAAAGCAAAAATTATAGCTAATGGAACACTAAAGATTACATAGTAAGCTGTATTTTTTAAAGCTGTTATAAAATATTCATCATGAAAAAATATATTAATATAATTTTTTAATCCAATCCATTTTTGTATAGAAGTAATATCATAAAAAGTAAAACCTGAATATAATGAAAAAATCATTGGATATAATGTAAATAATAAAAATCCTATAAGCCAAGGTGAAATAAACAAATATCCTTTTATAGTTTCTTTTTTTTCTTTTTTACTCATCTTATATGTAATTTTTTGCATAGGATGATCCTCCTTAAAATTTGGGCTGACGAAATTTTCGTCAGCCGTAAATTTTGATTTAAAAGTTTTAGTTAGTTAAAGCTTCATTATCTTTTATCATTTTTTCAATTTCTAATTGAGCTTTATCTAATGCTTCTTTTGGCTTTTGTGTACTAGCTTTTAATACATTATCTATAGCAGTTGACATCGCACCATTAGCATTTGGAGCTGTAGGGATTCTTCTTATAACATTAGTATATTTCATATTATCTATTACTGTTTGCCATGCTGGATTTTCTTTAAGTTTTTCATTTTCATTAGCATTTTTATTTATCATAACGTCTGCTTGCTCTAAAGCCCATTTTGTAGTTGCCCAATCATCTGTCATAAATTTAACATACTCTGAAGCTTCTTTTACATGTTTCGATCCCTTTGGAACTACAATTACAAATCCTCCTCCAATAGATCCCGTAGTTGTTCCTGAAGGTCCAACGGGCATTGGTGCTACACCATATTCCATATTAGGAGCATATTTTTTTAATGTAGCTATATAATTACATACATTCCCATATATGGCAACTTTTTCGGAGATAAAGGGATCATTTGCTCCACTCCCTTGTTGCATAAAAGAATTCCATGTATCTGTACCATATCTTTCTCTCCATTTTAACATCCATTCTAAAGCTTCTACATTTTGAGGCAAATTAGCAGTGGGTTTTGTTGGATTCATAAAGTCATTAACAGTTCTCCCTCCATTTGATAAAGCAATTGTATCAAAACCAAAGTTCCCAATCATAGGGTGGAATGTTAATGTTGTATATTTATTTCCATCTTTTTTGTCAAGTTTATCTGCTATGCTAAAAAATTCATCCCAAGTTTTAGGAAATTCATTTATTCCGGCTTCTTTAAACATTTTTTTATTATAAAATAATAATCTTGTATCTGTATTAAACGGAAGTGCATATATTTTTCCTTTATAAGTAACAGTATCCCATAAATTATCATAATATTTGCTTTCAATATTTTTAGGCATATATGAAGTTATATCTTCAAGTTGATTTCTTGATGCCATAACAGCAACAGCTTCTATTGGTTGTACTGCTACATCGGGAGGATTTCCAGCTGCTATTGAAGCTGTAATTTTTTTATCCATATCACCAAAAGGTACAAACGTTCCTTCAACTTTTATATTTTTATCTGCATATTTTTTATTAAATTCACTTAACATACCATCTATAGTAGGTTTCCTTTGTTCTGAACCCCAATGATGCCATAATTTAATAGTTACTGGAGTTGATGAATTATTTCCTTTAACATTGGCTCCAGTTTGTTCACTAGCTTTTTTACTACAACCTGATAGAATACCTGTTATCACAATAGTTGATAAAATAATTGACATTAATTGTTTTGTTTTCATTTTTATATCCCCCTCAAAATTTAGTTTATTAATATTTTTATATTTAAAATAAATAATAAGAACATATAACATTTTAAGTATATAAACTTTAACTAAGTTTGTAAAATTAAAAAACACTAAAATTTTATTAAATTGTCATTTATATGTTGGAAGATAGCCATTATGTGCCTTAATTAAATCATCACATAAATTTACTATATCGTCTATTGAAAGTTCTGAGGATGTATGTGGATCCAGCATTGCAGCTTGATAAATGTATTCTTTTTTTCTTGTTAACGCAGCTTCTATAGTTAGCAATTGAACATTAATATTAGTTCTATTCAACGCTGCACACTGTTCTGGGATATTTCCAACATAACATGGATTAATTCCATTTTTATCAACTAAACAAGGAACTTCAACAACAGCATTTTGTGGTAAATTAGTTATTAATCCGGTATTCATTACATTTCCATGAATTCTAAAAGGTTTATCTGTTTCCATAGATTCTAATATGTATGAAGCATACTCATTACTCCTTTCATGTACCAAATTTTTGTTATTTAAAAGATCTTTGTTTATCTTATCCCATCTTTCTATTTGCTCTTCACACATTCTTATATATTCATCTAAAGAAATATTAAACTTTTCTATAAGCTCAGGATATTTTGATTTTATAAAATATGGTGTATATTCTGATAAATGATTACTTGATTCAGTTACATAATAACCAAATCGTTTCATTATCTCATATCTAACCATATTGCCATGTGGTATAGGTCTTTCGAAAGCTCTTTTCTTTATTTCAGGATATAAATTTTTTCCATCTTTAGTTATCTCTAAAAGCCATGCCATATGGTTTATTCCAGCTATCTTCCATTGTACTCCTTCTGTATCTAACCCTATCTGCTTAAATAAATCCTTTACACAAACTTGTACACTATGACATAATCCTACAGTTTTTATAAAACTACCTTTTAAAATTGCTCCTGTTACAATAGCCATAGGATTTGAATAATTTATAAACAATGCTTCTGGGCAAACTTCTTCCATCTCTTTTGCAATATCAAGTACTAATGGAATAGTCCTAAGTCCTCTAAATATACCTCCAATGCCTATAGTATCTGCAATAGTCTGTCTAAGTCCATATTTTTTAGGTATTTCAAAATCTATTACTGTAGAAGGCTTATACCCCCCAACTTGTATCGCATTTATTACATAGTCTGCTTCTCTAAGCGCTTCCTTTCTATCATTATAAATTTCTATAGTTGCATACCCACCATAATTTTTATTCAAATTATTTAATATAGTTTCTGATTCCTTCAATCTTTGCAAATTAATATCATACAAAGCAATATGAGAATCTTTTAAAACATCTGTAAGTATACAATCACCTAATACATTTTTTGCAAATATAGTACTCCCTGCTCCTATAAAAGTAATCTTAGTCATCTTTATTTTCCCTTTCATAACATTTAGCTAGTTAATGTAAACGTAATCTTTATGTTTATATTTTACTTCAATGAATTATTTTATAAATAGAAAATTGTTATTAAAATATGGTATAATGTTGGATGAAAGGGGGATTATATTTAAATGTCTGTTGATGGATTTATAAACTTAAAACAAGATAATATAGATTTAACTTTACATTCTTGTGGTAAAGAAGATTGTAAACCTTCTCACTCGTATGGTCCAGCTGTCCGAGATCATTTTTTAATACATTATATTATAGATGGAAAAGGAATTTTTCATATAGACAATAAAACTTTTACACTAACTAAAAATCAAGGATTTGTTATTTTCCCTAACATTCTTACTTATTATGAAGCAGATTTTTTTAACCCTTGGTTTTATACTTGGGTAGGATTTACTGGATTTAAAGCTGAAACATATTTAAAACAAGCTAATATTTCCAGAGCTAATCCTATATTTACATATAAAAATGGGGGCCAAATAGAATCCTATGTCGATGAAATGATTAAATGCCAATCTCCTACTGAAGAAAATGAATTAAAATTACATGGATTATTATTTTTATTTTTATCAGAATTAGTTAAAAATGCAGATAAAAAAGATCTTACATTAAAAGATCATAAAGATATATATATAAAAAAATCTATACAATATATTGAAAAATATTTTGCCGATGACATTTCAATTTGTGATTTAGCAAAGTATGTAGGATTAAATAGAAGTTATTTAAGTTCATTATTTAAAAATTATGTTAATATGTCTCCTCAAGAATTTTTAATTAATTATAGAATTAATAAAGCTATCGATTTTATGTCAGTTCCTTCTTTATCTATAAGTGAAATTTCTCGTTCTGTAGGATATGAAGATCCTCTTGCATTTTCTAAAATATTTAAAAAAATTAAAGGGTTTTCTCCTAAAAAATATAGAGAAAATTTACTAAAAAAATTTTAAATTTTATTACTAGAAACTTTTATATTTTTTATAATAGTTTGCTCTAAATGATAATAAAAACTTAACAGTTTTTATTATCATTTAATTATTCAAACTTTATAAATTAAAATATAAAATAAAAATTTTTCTATAAATAATTTATATTTCTTACATGAATTTATCATATAAAAAAATAACTCATTTGGAATAAAACAGTTAAATAAAAATCAATTGAAAAATTTTCTCATATAATTTATAATAATTTTATTACAAAAAAATAAGGAGACGTAGATATGCAGAAGAAAAAAGACACATATAAAAATAGGTGGACAATTCTAGCCACAGTTATGCTTTTGACTTTCATGTCAGTTTTAGACAGTAACATAGTAAATGTTGCTTTACCTGTAATGTCTAAAGATTTGTCTGTAAGCATGGCTCAGATAGGATGGGTAGTAACCAGCTATTTAATAACTATTGTAGGAACAATATTAGTTTTTGGAAGATTAGGAGATATAAAAGGAAAAACACGTATATTTAAATTTGGTATAGTTGTATTTACCTTAGGATCTATGCTTTGTGGATTATCTCATTCTTTAATAATGCTTGCAATATCTAGAGTTATTCAAGCAATTGGAGCTGCAGCAACAATGGCAACAAATCAAGGAATAATTACCCATGTATTCCCTGCGAATGAAAGAGGAAGAGCTTTAGGATTAAATGGAACTTTTGTAGCTTTAGGAGCTATGGTTGGGCCATCATTAGGAGGATTTATAGCTGATAAATTCAGCTGGGAGTATATATTTTTAATTAATGTTCCAATAGGAATATTAGCTTTCATTCTAGCAATAAAAAATTTACCTAAATCTTCAAAAAATTCAAATGAATCCTTAGATATAAAGGGAGCAATATTGTTTGCTCTTTCAGTTATTTCATTATTTGGCTCTATTGTTCAAGGACAAGAAGTAGGCTATAATAACATATTAATTATTTTAGGTTTCATTTTATCAATTATAACTTTTATACTATTTATTATCTTAGAAAAAAATATTAAAGAACCATTATTGCATTTGGAACTTTTCCAAAATAAATTATTTTCTTTAAGCGTATTTTGTGCATTTTTATCTTTTATAGCTATAAGCACATCAAATATAATATTACCTTTTTATCTACAGGATGTAATTAAACTTTCACCATCATATACTGGATTGGTAATGATGTTTTCACCAGTAATACTTGCTATAGTAGCACCATTGAGTGGATATCTATCAGATAAAATAGGATCAGAAATATTAACCTTTTTTGGCCTTTCTTTAACAAGTATAGGATTATCTTTAATGGTTACATTAAATCAATATTCAAGCATTGTATTGCTAGTAGTATTTATTGGAGTAACTACTTTAGGCAATGGAATGTTTCAATCTCCAAACAATTCATTAGTAATGTCGACAGTACCTAAAAATAAGCTTGGTATAGCAGGAAGCATAAATGGATTAGTAAGAAACCTTGGTATGACAGTAGGAGTATCTCTTTCAACAACTCTTTTATATAGTATGATGAGTAGAAAAATGGGATATCATGTTTCCAGCTTTATAAACGGGCGAGAAGATGTTTTTATGTATGGAATGAAGTGGGTTTATGCATCTGCAGCAATAATTTGTGCATGTGGAGCTATTTTAACTGCTTATAGATTATATGGTTCAAAAGACAAAGAACGTAACAAAAATTCTTAAAATATGAATAACTAGGCAAGAAAAAACAGGGTTTTAAAGTTCCCTGTTGACAAGCCTAATTTATAATAAATTTATCCAATAAGGATATATATTTAGATATATTATTAATCCTTTTGCATTATTATTCTTTGTAATCTTCTGCAACAAGTCCATACATTGAATAATCACAGATCCCTTGGTTATTCCAATCTCCTTGTTTTATAGTCCCCTCATAAATTAATCCACATTTTTTCATGACCTTTCCTGAATTGGGATTTCTTGTATCATGCCTAGATTCAATGCGATTTACTTTAACTTCTTTAAAAAAGAAACGAATTAAAGCAGCAAGTGCTTCTGAAGTTATTCCTTGATTCCACCATTTTTTGCCAATGCAATAACCAATATGAACCATATTAATACGTTCATCTATCTTAACAACACTTATACTTCCAATTGGTTCATTTCCATTTGATTTTAATACAATCGCCCATTGATAGAAGGTATCATGCTCATATTGTGCAACCCATTCCTTTAATATAGATTCCGATACACTTACATCTTTATGTGAAGGCCACGTTAAATATTTCGTTACTTCAGAATCACTGGTCCAGTTTTTAAATATTGCTTCTGCATCAGACAATTCAAACCTACGTAATTTCAGTCTATTAGTTTCTAACTCCTTTGTGCCTAAATGATTCATTCTACACACACCCTATCTTGTTAATAAAATCCATACTTTACATTACTGTACTTTAGTTCATTAAAAATATTAATTCCACTTCTTATTTATTTAAAATATAACATTAAATACTATTGTTCTTCAATTTTTCTTTATATTGTTCAATAATCTGAACTCCTTGACTTGTTCCAATTCTACTTGCGCCAGCATCTATCATTGCCAAAGCATCTTCTATTGTTCTGATTCCACCTGCTGCTTTAATTTTAATTGTATCTCCAACACATTCTTTCATTAATTTTACATCCTCTATGGTTGCACCACCAGTTCCAAATCCTGTTGATGTTTTAATAAATGTAGGTTTTACTTTTAAAGCAATCTCACAAAGTTTTCTTTTTTCTTCTTCAGTTAAATAACAATTTTCAAAAATAACTTTGGAAACTACACCTCTTTCGCTACATACTTCTACGATTTTACTCATCTCTTCTTCAATATATGTCCAATTTTTATTTTTTACTTCAACAATATTTATCACATAATCTACTTCATCAGCACCTTTATCAATTACATCCTTAGTCTCAAATATTTTTGTTTCTATAGTGCACTGCCCTAGAGGGAAACTGACTGCAGCATCACAAAGTATTCCAGTTCCCTCTAAAATTTTTTTGCAAAATGGGACCGTTGCATTGTTGATTGCTACTGTTTTAAAATTATATTCTGCTGCCTGCTTGCAATGTTTTCTTAAATCATCGTTTGATATATACGGCTTTAATAAAGTTTGATCAATCATCTTTGCTAATTCTGTTACTGTTAATTTCATTCTAAATTCCTCCTTACATTTTAACTAACTGTGGTAGATTGCAGAATTTCTCAATCTACTACAAATCACTTTATCAAATGAGTAAAGTTCTATAAGCTGCCTTGAAGAATTCCGCTGAGTAGTATGCAAAACTTTAGCTGCTTTTGTTATGCTTTCTTCATGTGCAACTGCAAGAAAATATTTCAAAATATAAATATATATAGTAACGCCTCCATTATTTTTATTATATCAAGATAATCTATAAACAAAAAGCATAGAGTATGATACAATATAAGCATTTGTAATTTTATTTTTTTACAGCATAATATATATATATTTTATATATAAGAGATATCAACCCTAAACTATGAAATATGAAAAATATTAAATAATGGAGGATAAAAAATGAACAATTTTATTTATGACATCCCATTAAAAATTTATTTTAATGAAAATCAATTAGTACATATTGGTATTAAAAAATATTTTAAATGTGCTTATAAATAGTAAAAATAATATATTATATCAAATTAGCTTTATACAAATAAAAAAAGGCATCAATACTATTGATTAAATTTTCTTTTAATTATTGTAGTTTATATAGTATAAATATAGATGATGTTAAATTTAAGGGGGATAAAATGAAAATAAAAAGAATTTTAGTATGTTGTTTAATGATTATAACAGTATCATTTGGAGCTTCTTTAACACTTAAAGCAGCTATTGGTGTAGGTGCTTGGGATGCATTAGCTCTAACAGGAAGTTCAATTAATGGAATTCAAGTTGGTACAGTAGGAATGATATTTAATTTTATATGTATTTTTATTGAGTTGATAATATTAAAAAAAGATTTTAAAATTAAGCATGCTTTACAAATTGTTCTTTGTTTTATTATTGGATGCACAATAAATCTCTTTTTCTATGATATATTAGGTGGAATTGATTTATCAAACTATTTTGTAAGGGTGACAATCTTGATATTAGGTTATGTTATTAATGCATTTACAGTAGCTGTAATTATGTTATTAGATGTGGTAACCTTTGCATTGGAAGGTGCTTGTATGGCTATATCTAATAAATTAGGATTTAAATTCCATGTTTTTAGACAAGTAGTAGACATTTTATGCATCATTATTTCTATTATTTTAGCGCTCATATTTGATGTTCCTTTAGCAATTAGAGAAGGGACATTAATAGGTATGCTTATTTTTGGACCTATAATGGGCATATTTATGAAACTATTGAAACCAATATTCAAAAAATATAATTTAACTGATTATGCTTAAAAAATAATAGATAAATATTAGTAATTCCTAAAACAATGTATATTGAAAGAATAGAAAAAATTTAGATATGTTAAATTTCAAAATAACTCATAATTCTTTAACTTAATTATGAGTGATTTTTATGATGGTGTTAAATTTAATATTGCAATTTAAAACTTACAAAAATATTAATAATTAAGTTGATTTTACATATAATATAAAATATGTTACATAAATTATTATATTGGAGGGACTTATGAGATATAAAACAATGACACCATATGAAAAATGGATTATAAAAGGTGTTCCTGCTATTTTTTTAATTGGAACATTTATGCACTTTTTATATGATTTAAGTGGTAAAAATATAATAGTTGGTCTTATTGCTGCAGTTAATGAAAGCGTTTGGGAACATTTAAAACTGGTACTTTTGCCTATAATTTGTTGGTGGAGCTTTTATTATTTTATAAAATGTAAAAAATATAATATTGATAAAAATAAATGGTTTACTAGTGCTTTAGTAGCTGTATTAACAGCATTAATAACAATTCCTTTACTGTATTATTTTTATACTGAAGCATTTGGAATAGAAATATTAGCAGTTGATATTAGTATATTATTTTTAGCAGTATTATTTGGACAATTATTAGCATTCCATTTTTATAAATATTCAAAAGAAATAAATATATATATTACTATATGTATTTTTATATTTTTAATATTAGTTTTTATGATATTTACACTTTATCCACCACATATACCACTTTTTAGAGATAGTATAACAGGTCAGTATGGAATATGAAAACATGATATATTTTTTAGTAAAAAATAGTCGGTAAAAATGATTAAATTAAATCATTATAACTGAGTGTCCATTACCCATTAAGATTGTGTCAAGTTGTAGTGGGCACTTTTCTTTTGCAAAAAATTATCCATTATAATACATTTTAAAATTTATTTTCATATACTTTTATTTTGTAATTTAACATTTTTATTAGCTTATTAACTTCTTTCTTATATTGTACTGACCTTAATACACCCTGACTTTATGAAATGGATCTAGTTTAAAATATAAACCTTCTTCTCCTAAACTTTGTTTTATCCACATCTTCAACTTTAAAACCTATTTTTTTTTTTTTTGCACTACATTCCATATTGCTTATGTCTAATCTCTTGGTTGATTAACTCTTTAATATTTTTTGCTGTATTACTAAAGATGATCTATCCATTTTATGGTAAATAGTCATGCTTAATTTACTATCCCATATGTAACTCTCACATATAGCATCTTACTAAACTAAATAATCTGTAAATTATATTAAATTTTCCAGTACACATTATTAGGTAATCTACATAAATATCCTTCGTATTTTTCTATTATTTCTCCAGTTCGAATATCTCTAACTATTACATTTTCATTATACTCCGGATCTTCATACCATTCAGATAAATATAATTTATCTCCATCTCGAAATAATACTGTCTCTGTATCTCCAATTGCAATATTCTTTTTTTCTGGCCAAATAATTTCATAAAAACCATCATTCCCACTTCTTCCAAGTGTAAGTGGCATTATTTCAAGCTTTAAATTGTAACAATCTTTTACTTCTGATAATGATAATTCAGTAAGCATTTCTAATTTTTGCTTTTCTGGTATATATTTTAGAATATTAAGCAATCTTGTATTAAAATTAACAACTAAAAAATCTAATTCTCCATTATTCCATATGGGTTTCTCTATATATACATTTTCTTGCATTTTAAATGGTGAATATACTTTTCCATCAGGAAAATGAATTAAGTGACAATTTATCCCTGGAAAAACCTTACCTTTATTAACCATTTCCTCTGCTTCATATAAATCACAAAATGATACTTTACTTTCGCTACAACAATACCATTCATTTGTTCCTTCAATTTCTTCTGGATAGCAATTGGAAATACCATTAATTTTTATAATATTTATCATCTATTCTCATCCCCCTATACATCTATTGTAATATATTATACTACAAGTTTTTTTGATTATTTTCTGATTTATCAGTAAGATTTTCTAATCCCCAAATCATTCATTATATCTGTATATGTTAGCCTATTATTAAAAATAATATCACTTATAAATAATTCCAATATTTATTTTATTAGTATCATTATCTTTCTCTAATAACTATATTTTGTAGAAAATACTGATTTTTATAATAGTCAAATTCTTACATTTATCATTTTTTCAATAATAAAAAGGAATAAAACTATTATTGCTGCTAACCATATAGGAATACTCAGTAAAGTGGTTCTAAGATATATACTACTCATTATTATTACAGTAAAAATAACTGTAGCAATAAACCATATTCTCAAAAAAGAAATAATTTTGTTATGTTTATTTGCATCATTTGTATCAAATGCTTTTTTAGTAATAAACAATACAATCGCATTTGCTACTAAAATAATAACAAATATATTTACAATATCACCGACTGTTAAAATAAATTTAAACTCAGTTTCTTTTAAAATAAGACTACTTGCTAAGGTTTTAATTAAAGCTATAGCACCTAAAATCCATAATGCATTAAGAAAAATATCTACAAATTCAATGATTTTATCTTTTTTAGTCTTTTTAGGCATAGCTTCGATAATTTCGTCACAAATTTCCTTGTATCTACCTCCCATAACTTTTTGAATATCATCACCTCGTTGCTGACCATCTATAATTAGTTCAATAATATCTTCTCTTACAACTTCTTGATTATATTCTGTTAAATCAGAACCCCGTAAATAAACAATCATATTTGTATAAATTTCTTTATTATTATCAAAAATTTCCTTTTCCCTACTGTTATTTTTTTTAAATAATTCCTTTACTTGTTTATTCATTATCTTCACTCCCCATTAATAATTGATTAACCGCATAATCTAGTTCTTGCCAATTATCTTTAAACTGATTTAGCATAGAAATACCTTTTTCGGTTAAGTTATAATATTTACGTTTTGGCCCACTATTAGAATCTTGTAAAGTAGCTTTTATAAGCTCATTTTTCTGCAATCGCAAAATAATAGGATATATCGTTCCTTCAGATATCATACCAAATCCATATTTCTCTAACTGTTTTGAAATTTCATATGCATACGTCTCTCGTTTTCGAATTATTTCTAGAATACACCCTTCTAAAACACCTTTCAACATTTGTGAAGGAATCATAATAAAATCTCCTCTCTAGTATATTGCAATGCAATGTTTACTATATTGTATTACAATATAGTGTTTTTGTCAACCATATTTTCCTTAAATATTATTCTTGAAATAAATTGATTTTGTGACCATCTATTAATAAGATGGTATTTTATAATGATACTTTGGACAAAAAATAAATAGCTGATTCCTATTTGTAGAAATCAGCTTTAAATTTATTCATTATAAAACAATCCATCCAGTACATTCTATGATTTCCTGCTCTAAAATAAGCTTAAAACCACTTCATTGTACTCACTTAATTTTTGTACCTTTTAATTAATAGCTTTTTATCTAATTGTTATTTGTATATGCTGAGCTAATATACTTTTAGTTTTTATTTACTTTGATAACACAGCCAGTTACTAATAAAGCACAGGTAGGGATGTTAATTATTAAAACTCTCTTGCGAGTGTTTGAGCTTTCTTAATTGCATTTTCAATAATTTCTTCTACATTTTCACCAATAACATCTAACTTATCTGCTGCTATTGTAGTAATGTCAGTTATACCAAAGAAACCAAAAATAGTTTTTAAATACCTATCTCCCATTTCAAATGCTTCTCCTTCTCCTGAATATTCTCCACCCCTTGAGACAATATGAACAGCTTTCTTTCCTGTACAAAGACCAACCGGTCCATTTTCAGTATATTTAAATGTTATTCCTGTAACAGCAACATAATCTATATAAGCCTTTAATATTGCAGGACTGCCTAAATTCCACATTGGCGCTGCAACTATATATTTATCAGCCTCAGCAAATTGATAAGCATATTTTAAAATAGGATGTTTCTTGCTTTCTTCAGATTTAGGACCAAATACTGCTCCTAAATCTTCTATTTTTAAAAAATCTATATTTTCCTTGTATAAATCTAAGGTAATAATCTCATCATTGGGATTATTTTTCTTATATTCCTCTATGAAGCTATTTGAAATCTTAAATGTTCTTGATTCTCCTTCAGGTTTTACATTTGCTTTTATATATAATACTTTACTCATACTTTAATCCTCCTCAGTTCGTATTTATTCACTTTATAATATTAGCTTTGTTCTATAAACTATTCTCATTTTTAATACTCAACTTATTATTAACAAATACTCCCATTTTATAACTATATAAAATTATTTTTCTATGCTATCATGATAATAGACTTCCATACCATACATAAAATAGAGATATGATTTTATAAATTATATCTTTTTATTTATTATTTAATAAAACAAATATTTAATGTTTAATTTATTTTAAGCTATCCTTATTTCATAAACACCTTTTAAAAAATAGATCTTTTCAATAAAAATATAATAGTTAAAATCTACAGTATTTACTATTAATTATAACCATAATTTTAATTGATAAACCCAAAGTATTTTCCATATATAATTATTTTTGAAGTAATTCTTTAATAATTTCATCTAGTTTTTCTGGTTCATATGTTGGTGCAAACCTAGCAATAACTTTTCCATTTCTATCTACAAGAAATTTTGTAAAATTCCATTTAATATCATCACCAGACGTACTAAAGCCATATCCTTCTAATTTTTTATATAATCCTTCTGATGCTGCATCTTCCTCTGCCTTTGGTGCTTGTGCCTTTAGAAATTTAAATAAATCAGATGCATTTTCTCCATTTACATCAATTTTAGCAAATGTCTGGAAAGTTGTTCCAAAGTTTATTTTGCAAAATTGTGAAATTTCTTTATTATCACCAGGAGCCTGCTCAAAGAATTGATTGCTTGGAAAATCTAATATTTCAAATCCTTGATCTTTATATTTAGCATAAAGTTTTTGAAGTCCCTCATATTGAGGTGTAAATCCACATCCTGTAGCAGTATTAACTATTAAAAGCACTTTACCTTTATATTTGCTCAATGAAACTTCATTTCCATCTATATCCTTAACTTTATAATCATATATCATATTAATATCTCCTTTTTTATAAATATTTTTATATATCATATTAACTTTTTATACTCTTTGTATAATTTATCTATTAAATTTTCATATTTCATCTCCTTTAATTTATTAAAATTTAATTTTGTTAAATTAATTATTTTAAAAAATAAAGCTAAATTTTATATATAATTTAACTTTATTCTTCTATTAACTGCATTAATTCATCAAGCTGCTTTTTTAAATCAATAATTTTTTTATCATTGCCCTTTAATTTACAATACATTTTTTCTGGAACTTCAAGAATATCCTCTTTTAGCAGTTTTCCCTTTTCAGTTAATTCAACAGTAACTACTCTATCATCTTCTACATTTCTATATTTTATAACTAAACCCATAGCTTCCAATTTTTTAACCACAGGGGTAAGAGTTCCTGAGTCTAAATGCAGTCTTTTACCTAATTCCTTAAATATTATTTTTTCTTCTTCCCATAAAACCAACATAGTTATATATTGCGTATATGTGAGATTATATTTATCTAATATTGGTTTATATAATTTTATTACTTCCCTGGATAAAGCATATAATGAAAAGCAAAGTTGATTTTCTAGTTTAATTTTATCATATTTACCCATATACACATTCTCCATCAATGATTTATACAAATTTAATTGAATTAAATTAAATGTTAAATTTAGTTTAGTACATATATTTATGATTGTCAAGATTTATTTTTAATATACAGAATTTTTATGATTGATTTATGATAATATCCTAATATACCATTATTTTTATTAATAGCTCTACCATAATAATTAAAAAAGCACCAGTAAAACTGGTGCTAATAATATAAAAAATTTTAGACATTTTTAAAATAGTTAACAGAATTACATTTATCTTAGTTAAATTTATGTTAGATCTAAAAAGCTTCGTACACAAGATTTGTAGCCCTAGTATGATATTTACATATCCTTCTATATCTCTATTAAAAAGATTAATTAATAAATATTTATTGTAGCCTATCTAGCACTTTTTTTCTAAAATATCTGCAATCGCTGCTATACCTATGGGAAACAAATCTAAATACATTCCAAAAAAGATTAATCCTGGAGCGTCATCTGCATCTGCCGCCAAAAAAATAATCGGCATAGCACAAAAAACATACAATATACTGAACATGATTGCACTAAATCTTATTGCTTTAAGCCTTTTTGCCAAAAGTATGCCACCCTGATCAATGCCATTCAACAAAAGCCAAAATTGGAACAATGCAAAGAAAAAACAAATAGCTGCCAAGTATAAGCCAAAGATTATAGGATATTGTAAAAAAGCGTATTCAGGAAAGTTCTTTGCTATAGCTGTTCCAAAGGTAGGCAAGGCGAATATACTCACTATTACCCCTACAATAGAGGAAAGAATTATTATTATACGCAAAATTATTGATGAAATTTTATTCATATTAATTACGCTTCCTTTCAAATAATTCATATTTAAATTTTTATATAAAATACTTTTGTGCAGCATTTAAAATAGATTTATCCAATTGCTCATACCTTTCAATCGGATCATATTGCAACCATATGTATCAATATCTTCTTTGTAACGCTCTTTGCAATCCGTATATTATATTAAAGTTTTTGTCTCAGCTGTATAGATATTCCATTAGGATCATATACCCAAAAATAACGGCTTTTAGCATCCGGTGTTCTTATTTCAGAAGGGTTTAGTCCTTTTGACTGTATTATTTCATGCTTCTTATCTAAATCTTCTGTTTCAAAACAAATTGATAAACCTTTTCCTTCAAACTTTTGCATTTGCGGCATGCAAACTAATTCAATTTCTGTTTCTCCTTCTCCGTTTGTTAAAAATACTACTTCTCCTCCATTTTCCATTTTTATACGACGAGAAATAGTCAATTCAATAATAGTTTGGTAAAATTCAATAGATTCTTCAAGTTTTTCAACCATCAAAGTTAATTGTCTAAAATGCATAATATAATCTCCTTTTCATTATCAAATATTTTAAAGTCATGCTGTAGACTAATAGCATAATCATTATTCCAATATATAATGATAGTCTTATTAGTTAGGCATAACCTTGCAAGGTGTTATACCCCGTATTCTATCAGGAGGTGCTTTTTTTATCCTCTCTTATATTTTTTCATTACAGGAATACTCCTCAACTTAAGAATTTTTTGAAGAACAAAACATAAAATTATAGTTTTTTATATCTACTATATTGACATAAATTTAAAAATCATGCAAAAAGTTTAATTTTTTGTGTCTAAGATATTGACATATATCCATTTTAAATTCCTTATGCTCACTTATTATAAAATATAAATAGCATACTTATCTACGTTTTTTTCTTTAAGAAATATACTAATTCAAGTATACTCAAAGCTGCTAAAACACCAAAAATTGTATAAATAAATTGGACTACTAAACTTTTATACGCAAAAATATTAGCAGATGTAATACCAATAATTATACTTACAATAGTCTGAATTATTCTTTTTTTATTATTCAAAATACACTCACTCCTATGTTTTAATCAGTTCAATATACATTTACAATATAAAATAAACATATAACTATATATGTATATAAAATACATATTACCATTTGATTAAGTTGGGATATTAAACAGCTTGTCTTTATTGTCTTTATTGGTTCTTCTTGATTCTTATAATTACTCAAAAATCCACTGTCTATAAAGAATTTTTTTGCAAAATAATTTGCTCTTCCTTCTATTAAAGGAATAGTAATTGTCCTAATCACTGATATAGAAAGATATATCATATTTATAAGAAAATAAATATTTGACGGGATAGGATTGTTACTCTTAAAAACACAGTACACCCCAAAAATTATTAAGAATGGTGTTAAACATATTCTTGATATCATAAATAATAAAATAAGTATATTGTCTATTATTCTTATATACTTAGATTTTGAAGATATATAATGTCCAATTTCATGAAAACAAATAAATGTGTCTAGAAAAGTGTAATCATTCATTGCACGTATTGTTATGATATTTTTTGCTTTATTATAACTAAAATATTTGGCATTAATTATTTTTATTGGATTAACATTATAAAATTTAAACATATCATCACAATATTTTTCAATAATTCCTCTATCAAACTGATTTTCTATTCTTTCTGCTTTTTCATTAAAAGTTTTTTCTTTAACTTTTAACAGAATAAATAATATATATATTATTAAAAGTTAAATCCAATAATACACTTTCATTATAAAATAAACTCCTTTATAATTTAATAACTCTATACCTTAGCTATTTCTTATATAAAAAATCTGTATAATTCTGCTTTTTAAGTGCTTCTTCATCTACATTATATTCTTTCATTTTCGCATAACTATTTAAAAGTTTATTATAAAATTCTGCTTCATCTATATCAATTTTCTTAAAGGTATTTGTTCCCTTTGCTGCTTCATTTTCAGCTCTTTTTAGCAAAACAAATTGTGTTCATAATTTGTTTACAACATCCGAAGATCTTTGTAGAAATAAAAGTAATAAAATAATAACTATCCCAACAATATATGTTCCCATAAAACGCCCCTTATTATAATGTTTTTGGTGATATTTATAGTGGCTAAATAGAACTCCAATTTATAAATCTTTTTTGTAAACTTATAAATAACAAACTAGTTAAATTAACTATTAAAATAACAGTGTTGATATATACTATAAATTAATAAAACAGCTATCAGAAAAAGTAAAAATTGGCTGATAAAACTCCAGAAATACAATTGTTTGCTTAAATTTATAATTCCCTTATTGTCGTTCTTTTTAAGAAATTTTAAAGCTTCTAAACTTGCTAATATTTCATTTGGTAATACTATAAATAGCTTTACTAAAGAGGCAATTATGAAAAAATATAGCATAATATTTTTTATTAATAAACTATTTATAAAAATCATATTATGTTCTGTAAACAATGCCACTAAATCTATTATCACATATATAGGTATAATAATAACTCTATTAATAGCAATTAAATATTAGCATTTTTTAAATACAAGTAAAGTCTTTAAACTCTTATTTACTGTAACATAATGCCCTATTTCATGTAAAGCTGGTATTATATCTAACAATTTTCTTGATTCAAAACTTCTTATTTAGTTCTATTTTTTTGTATAGCTAATGCTTTCTTTTTCATGTGAAATTATAAAATTTAAAAAATTATATAAAATTTCTTCCATTAATCTTGAAATTTTATACCTATTACTAATTTTATTTCTAAATAACTCTTCCCTCTTTTCACTAATTATGACAATAAAATATTATGCTACCACCAATCTAAGTCCTCCATTTGTTGTACTTCCATCTAATAGAATTCATTCTTACTCTTTTTTAAATATATATTATCATACTCTTACTTTATATTTTCTATAGATGCTTTCTAATTTCTTCTTAGCAATAAGCTTTGTTTTATATATCGGTATAAAAAGCATTATAGGCACTACATCTATTGATACCCCAAAAGTACCCATCTTGCCATTAAATATAACTTGATGTATAAGTAATATTGTATATCCCATGGTAAATGTTGAAATATCAATAATAAATCTTTTTCTTATAAATTTATTGTTATTATAGATTCTACAAACTATTTGATGGGATAATTTAAATAATAAGTTAAATAAAAAAGCTATTAATAGCATTGTTACTAAAAAAAAATAAAAAAAATGTTCTTTGGCAAATCTTGAAACGAAAAGTAATATAAAGAGAGTAATCATCACAATAGTATTTTTTCCAGACAGTTCAATTGTTTCTAAAAGACTCTCCACCTCATCTTTTAACTCCGTCCCCATTACAAAAAAATCTAATCTCTTACATTTAAAATCCTCAATAAATTTATTAAGATCAACCTGCTTAATTGTCTCACATTCATCTTCTTTTTCATTTCTAACCATCATTAATATATCAATTTCAATTATTATATTAATGATAAAAAGCCCTGCTGTAGCCAAATTAATTCTGATTAGATTACTATTTAAAACTAGTGCTACAAAATGAATTATTAAAGTAACCATTCTAATTGAAAAATCAAATAAAGCATAGGCCTTTTGCTTGTTTATTTTTCTTTTAATAGATTCTTCCAAAAATATTGATGAAAATGCTAAAAACATATAAAGCAATACTTGTGGCACATAGTCACTCGCATAATACCTATGAATAAATATAAATATGTAAAATAAAATATTATATATAATTAATGACTTAGCTTCTTTTTTCATACTACCTCCGGTTTCATTTATAAGTTCTACTACATAAATTTATTTAAAAGGGCTGTTGGTCTAAGTAATTTATATACAATATATTGTATTATTTATTCTTAATTCGATAATCCTATTTGAATTATTTTACATTCACTACTCTATATCCATAGTTGGTCTCCAAGTAAATCCAAACCTTAGTCCTTTTCTAGAATAAAGCGCATCTACAACAGAAACAGCTACTGAACCTGCCACATAAGCCCCTAACACCGCTCCTGCTACTGCTCCTATTACTCCTCCTATTTCTCCTATCTTTGCACAAAACGCAGAGAATTTTGCAGTCACAAATGTTACTGCTTCCCAATAGGTTAATCCTAAAATTGTAGTACCTATGGGATTCAAAGCACAAGCAAGTAACACACTTCTTAATCCAGCATTACTAAGATATACGCTACCCCCATCAACATACTCCATTTCATCTCTGTCAATGTCCACAAAGCTCTCTAGTAATTGTAATTCATACTTTCTGTTTAATACAAATTCACTCATTTTTTATTCTCTTCTAATTTTATCATTTTTTACATATAAGATTTTAAATAAATTTTTTAAATGTATATATTAAAAGCATCAAAGGATGCCGCCTTTGTGCATAGAGCTTGTACTCATCAGTTGATTTGGAAACAGCTTCTTTTTGCGTTTCTAATTTACTTTTTTCCATTTCAAGCTGTTTTCTTTCATTAGTAAAGGAAAGATTTGTATTATAATATAAAAGAGAGATATATACGATAGCAAAAGTTTAGAGAATCTTATGCCTTGGTATAATAAGATTCCTGAAAGTATGAAAATTAAACTTATTAATTTACTAATCTCCCCTAGTAGTCTGTGCGAATGGAGATTCAGAAGTTAATTAAACTTCTTTATTAAAACTACGCTAAATAACTCCAAAAAGTACTTTATATATATATATAATCATAAATATCCAAGTTAACGAGTTCAATAATTGACTTACCAGTGCTAAAGACATTAATGTCTTTACATTTATTATATTTACTTCGTTATGTCTTTTACCTAAAAACTTTAATACGTAATAATCAGCCTTAACTTCATTGTATATGCCTACGGTTAATCTTATTATTGACGCTATTATGAATACACACATAAAGATTTTTTTAAAAAGTATTATACTTACTCTAGTCGTAGGATCAAAAATTTCTAACGCCGTTAATAACATTGCTGTGACATATGCTGGGATCACTACTATTCTATTAGCCATAAGTATAGGTAAAGTTGCCTTCGTTATTTTATTTAAAAAATAACTATTATTATTGTATACTATATAATGACCAGCTTCATGTAGTGCTGCAGTAAAGTATTCTAAGTTATTGCTAACTTCTTTTTTAATATAGACAATATTTTTTATAGGATTAAAAGAAAAATTATTTCCTTTTTTAATCTTAGGTACATCAATTTTATATTCATAGCACATTTCTTTTATATAATTGATAACTACTTCATAATTATTAATTATATATTTCTTCTTACTACCATATAACTGTAATATTAACATTGTTATTACAGTTAAAGCAAAAAACAAAATATACATGGCTTATCACTCTTCCCCGAATTTTATATCCAGTTATCTAGTCTTTTATTATATCTATAATTCTTTTAGTTACAGCACTAATGCTAATTCCAACAAATATTCCTAATAATCCAACTATATTACTTTCTTTAGTTAATTCAAGGCAAATTTTAACTAGTAAAACAGTTATAGTTACTCCAACCACAAAAAAAAACTTTGCATCTCTTTTACTTTTTATATTACAAATGTTCATTACTTTTTCTGCATTTTTTTTGTTCTGTAAAATATATTCTAATATACAAAATCCTACTATTAAAAATAGTAAATTATATATCATATTGAATTCCCCCCTCCACCATCTTACTTAAGATAGCATTTTCGTATTTAGGAATTTATTAATTTGAATACTATTTTAGAACGTTACTATAATTACACATCTTGCTTCTAAAATAGCATTCTATATTTTTACAAATTTAACCTGTTGATTACCTTCTTCTAACTGCAATAATCGGCCCTGCTATTGCAACAGTACTAAATGCTATGGCAGTAATCATTGCTATACCTTTTGGGCTCCAGACAAAAACTGCTGCTTGTAAAGCTCTACGCATGGTGGATTCTTGGCAATTACCCAGACTTTACTTCCACCAGTAAGCATTGTCCATCTTTACTGGATGTACAAATAGAAAAAGAGCTATCTAAGTATTATTTTACTCAAATAACTCTTGGTAATTTTTAGAACTTCCCCTAAGAACTTGCAGATATTAGGAACGTAGATAATCTTTCTGTGAGATAATCATTAAGTTCTTTTTATAAATTTACTTCCTGTAACACTAATAATAATTATTGTTGAAATTAATGCTATATTACTACTTAAAAATCTACTTAAAATAAAACATATACCTATTCCTATAAAGAATAGTAAAACACTTTTATAAAATATCTTCATTTTCATATTTTTTTACATCGCTAGAGTTATTTGATTATCAAATCCAGAAATTGCTCTTAACGTCCAATAATCTGCTAAATAAAATCTCATATTTACATAATAATAGTCTTGTTTAAGTAACCCATTTGATGCAACTGCTCCTAAAATACCTGCTAAACCTGGCACTACAACCGTTGATAATCCACCAGTAATTCCAGCAGATGCCAAAGCAGCTGTAGCAGCTGCTGTAGCTCCAACTCCAACTACTGCATTTATTACACTTCTAGCTATTCTGAATGTAATATCTCCATACCATCCATAATTTGCTCCGCCCCCATCAACATACTCCATCTCTTCTCTGTCAATGTCCACAAAGCTCTCTGGTAATTGAAGTTCATACTTTCTGTTTAATACAAATGCACTCATTTTTTATTCTCCTCTCATTTTATCATTTTTTTACATAAATGTATATATTAAAG
>NZ_FUYD01000007.1:0-39046 GCF_900167505.1 Clostridium sp. USBA 49 | reverse complement strand
TCTTTTAACTATTTCTGCTTCTTTAGGATTTATAACTAAATCGCCGTATTCATCCTTGTCATAACCTAAAAATCTTGTGGTATTTATAATCAGCTTTCCTCGTTCAAACTTCTTCTTTACCCTCCATTTTAAGCTGTCGCTGACATTTTTGCTTTCTTCCTGTGCAAAAGAAGAGAGGACGGTTAGCATAAGCTCTCCATCCCCTGATAAAGTTTTGATATTTTCTTTTTCAAATATTATTTCTACATTAATATATTTTTGGTTCTCTTCCGCTCCTAAGCATACATACTTATTAATCTTTAAAAGCTATAAGTGATAATAATGTTATTCCTATTTCTTCTCTATCAACGCTACACACTCCACGTGTGTTTTGATAGAAAGTTGATACTAATACGCGTTGAAATAGGTTTTGTGGAAAGGTACGACCCCCTTAAAGCTGAAGGGGGTCAAAAAATCTTGCGTTTAATACAATTTCGCAAAACCTATGTTCAAAATTTACATATTTACATCTCCTGCCTTAACGCCAATGCCAAACACTTCTTTTTTATTCCAGATAAAGAATCCCATAAGTATTGGAATTATCAAAGAAAGAATCATTAAAGGCTTAAAGCCATTTATTACAAGTGAAGATATTATGCTTGCCACTTGAGCAATATAATAGATGTATATCCCTAATTCTTTCTTAAATAATATTAAAATAATACCTATCGCTGCTACTATTGTAACTATAATACTGATAATGTAAGTATAAGCTGGCACTACAGGAACTCCTGGAACCGCTGCAATCTGATCTTTCACAGCAAAGTATGTAATAAACCCTATCATTCCAAACCCACTAAAAACTAATTGAATAATTGACAGTGTTAATATGCCCGCTCCTAATTTTTGTTTTTGATTATTTTCCATAACAAAACCTACAATAAATATTTTTTTGACTTAGTATAACAATGGCTTTCAGCAAAATTTTAATTAATAACTTTTACCTGTAAATCGCCTTAATTGGGTCCATTTTTGATGCATTAACAGCCGGTATTATTCCGAAGATTATTCCCACAAGAACTGAAGTAAGGGTTGATCCTAAAAAGCTTCCTACTGTCAATACTGGAGGAAAAGGTAAGAAAATTCCAACTATTTTACCAAATAGGAATCCACATATAATACCTATTAATCCGCCTGTTCCAGTTACTAAAATAGCTTCAAAGAGGAATTGAAGTAAAATACTTTTTGGCTTTGCTCCAATGGCTCTTCTTATACCAATTTCTCTTTTTCTTTCAGATACAGATACATACATGATATTCATTACACCTATCCCACCAACAAATAAGGATATACCTGTAACTAGCGCTATAAAGGCAGTTAATCCTCCAATTATCTTTTCGAAAGCTTTAGTAATTGCCTGAGGATCTTGAAGCTTATATTCACCTTTTAAATTAGGATGTTGCTGTATCAATTCTTTTTTTATGTCCTCAAAAACCTTACTTTTATCTTCACCTGTCTTAATATAAATGTCTAGGCTTGAAATATTGGTATCTGAATTCATTTCTTCTTTTGCAGTTTTTGATATGTAACTTGAGGTACCCGTTAGAGAAAAAGCTCCAACTTCCCCTAAAACTCCTATTACCTCGTAATTAGTCCCATTTATGGATACGGCTCTATCAATAGCCTTTTCAGGAGAATCAAAGAGACTTTTTGCTGCTTCAAAATTAAGCACTATTAATTTTGAAGAATTCTCATTTTCTTTAAAGGATCGTCCATATTTAATATTTAATTTTTTCCCATCATAACTATCAAGCATTACAGTTACATTTTTATCAAAAAAATTTATTTGTCCAGAAGTAAAGCTTATTCCTGCAAACCCTTGACTAGCTTCCACTTTTTCTACTCCCGCTACCTTTTTAAGATAATAAGCATCTGTTTTGTTGAATGGTTCAATCAGAGTTAAATCAGCCCCCATGTTCTCTGACTCAAAATAAACATTTATCTTGTTAGCACTTGTATCCTCTACAGACTTATTTACTTCTGCCTTTAAACCATCCCCAATAGATAAAATTGTAACTACAGAACTTATGCCTATGATAATTCCTATCATTGTAAGGAAAACTCTTAATTTATGTGATTTTAAGCTATATATTGAAGTTCTAATTAAATTAATTATAGACATATCTAATCCACCTTTGTTATCAATCCATCTTTTATATGAATTACTTTATTTGCATATTTAGTTAAATCACTATCATGGGTTACCATAATTATTGTTTTCTTTTCTTCGTTTAACTTCTTAAGTATATTCATAATATCTTCACCTGTTTCACTATCTAACGCACCAGTTGGCTCATCAGCAAAAATTACATAGGGATCATTAATAAGAGCCCTGGCTATAGCAATTCGCTGCTGCTGTCCTCCGGATAATTCTGAAGGTGTTTGCTTCTTCTTATTCAATAAGCCTACAGTATCCAAATATTTTTCAACTCGCTGAGCTTTTTCTTTTTTAGATATAACATTCTTCTCTTTATAAAGCAAGGGAAGCTCAACATTTTGCTCAATAGTTAAAGAATCTATTAAGTGAAACTGTTGAAATATAAAGCCCATATAAGTATTTCTCATCTCAGATCTTTGATTCTCATTAAGATTAGTAATGTCTTTTCCGTTAAATATATATTTTCCATCATCAAAACGGTCAAGAAAACCGAGGAGATTCAAAAGTGTCGTTTTTCCACTCCCTGATTTTCCCATAATCATAATGAAATCTCCTTGTTCTATAGTTAAGTTTATATCCTTTAATGCGTGTAATTTATTATCTTTTAATTTATAATATTTATTTATATTCATTAAATTAATAAACTTACTCAACAGACATACCTTCCTTCACGTCTTTTGCACTTGCTGCTATACTGTCGTTTTCTTTTAGCCCCGATCGAACAATTACATCATTAGAGTTACTTTCATCATAAGTAATCTCTTGCATAACTAATTTTTTCTCTACAACTTTAAATACATACTTCTTACCGGCATTTTCAATGATGGCACTCCTTGGTATTTTTATGCCACCTTCTGTTAAATATACAGTAGCTTGTACATGAAATCCGTTAATTATATTCTCTTGAGAATCCAGAGATATAGCTACTTCATAATAGGATATATTATTGGAACTTCCACCTACTGATGCTTGAGTGCTTGCCTCTGCAATCGTTGGTCTGTTTCCTATACTTTTTACTTTTCCTGTTAAAGTTTTATTTGTTGAAAATATAAGTATATCCGCAGATTGATTTTCTTTAATCTTGGGTTGATCTTTCTCATTTACAATCCCCTTAATATAAAATGTATTTGATTCAATTACAATAAATGGCTTTGTTTGATCTTTTTCCAAATCATTTAATAATATTTTCCCATCTATTGATGAAATTACTGAAGTGAATTCTTTTTCTTTTAAGGTTCTAATCTGGTCTTTATAAGACTTGATTTGATTTTGAATATTATCTATTTGATTTTGATAACTGCTAATTTGGGTTTCTAAACCTAATGTTTGAGAAATAGAAATAGCAGCATTGTTTTCTATCCCCGCCTGTATTCTTTGGTTTGATGTTTCCTCCTGCTGCTTAGCTAAAAGCTTCTTTGTAGCTACCAAATTATCGTTCAACTGTTTTTTTTGATTATTACTGTCTTCTATCTGTTTGTTTAGTTGATCTATTTGATCAGTAATTTGATCATTTTTATAAACAAAAAGAGTATCTCCTTTCTTTATCAGTTGCCCATTAGTAACAAAAATTTTATTTACACTTCCTTTTGTACTATCTAAGAATATGTTTTTACTATTTTCTGGAGTAATAACACCATTTACAAATACTTTATCTATAGCTGGTATGGTATATAAATCTACTTTTATAGTTTTACTAGTTGATACATCTGTATTATTAAGAATATATAATAAAATACCGACCAATATTATAAAAATTAAAGGAATGATAACAATAATGTGTTTCTTCTTCATTTACTCTCTCCTCTTTTTTACAAAGTATATTGAATATTACATAAAGAAAATTTAATTTATTCAAATAACTTTTCTAAAAATTCATCTTGTTTTTTAAGTTTTTTTGACAATGTTATTATTGATAAATAATACATTAAGATAGAGCTCAAACAGAACAATATGAATACCATAATAATATTCTGTTTTTCAGAATAAATTGATATTAATAAAACTATAATAATATTAGGAACTACAGAAACAAATCTTAGTAATAAATCTTTAAAGAATTTAGCTACATTTTTAAAGTCTTTATCTGCAAATATTATTCTTTTAATGTTAACAACAGTAATGAAATTACCTAAAGATAGGCTAAAAAAAATTATTGGTATAATCAAAATTGCATTTTTAGGAATCAAATTAATATGTCTGATTAAACTATTTATGAAAATTATAATAATAAAAATTAGATAATAATATATAGAATTAATAATAGCGAAGCTATTTATTGAAATAATATACTTATTTATATCAATTGGTAAAGAAAATAAATATTCATTTTCTTTTATAAATACATCGCTTAATAAACACTCTGTGGAACACATAGAAATTCCACAACTAATAGATGCCATAATTATTGCACATATTATGTAGATATTATTAGTGTTTTCTATAATTTTTATATAGAATATTATACTTAAAGAAAATAAAAAAATAAGATTTTTTACTTTACTTTCTAATCTTAAACTCTTTAAAAAATACAATTTAATTATATTCCACATATGTAATCACCATCCAAAAGTTTTAAATCATTTTTAATAAATCCAAATTTATTTTATTAAACTAATACTATAAATAAGATTTAGAAATTATTTTTTATACATTTTATTTAATAATTTGAATATTTGAAAACTCAAATTATAAAGAAGATAATTAACTAAAATAGAAACAATAATTATGAAAATACAATTGTTTAATTTAAAAATGTAACCTATATAAAACAACTCTAACTTTCTAAAATGAAAGAAAGCATAACTTAATGAAATTAATATAATAATTGTAAAAATCCAATATTTCATTTTTAAATTCTTTAGTATTAAAAATATTAGTGAGATTATATTATTTAATAAGTAAAAAAAACTTATTAAAGCAAAATTTAATATAATAAATTTTATAAAATCTACCCAATTTGTACATATTATAAAGCTTGGAACAAAAAAACATATAAATAAAAAAACAAACTCTAAAGTAAAAATATTATAAATGATATATGTAAAAAAAGAATCATGTAATTCTATTGGAAAATAATCCAACATGAAAATTCTAGAAATATTATTTATGTTGCTCTTAACAAATAAAAATATAAACAATATAAAAAGGAATATGTAATATTCACCTATTATAATATTTTTCAACAACAAAAATTTTTGTTCTTTTTCAAAATAATTAATAATATAATACCACTCATATGAAAACACTAAAAAAGCTAATATCTGAAATAAAACTTTGTATTTTATATTAAATTTTCTTTCATATGTTCTTAAGAAACCAAATAAACTTCCTACTACTTCAAAATCAACGTTCATATTAATCTTCCTTATCCTCTAACCAAGAAAGTTTATTATAATTACTTTTATAATTGATAATCGTTGCAAAAATATCTTCTAAATTTAAGTCATTATATTTTTCATGTAATTCTCTAATACTAGAGCAATATTTTATTTCTCCTTTATCTATAAGTATAAGTTCATTACAAAAATCATCGACCAAAGTTAAATCATGGGAACTTATAAAAATAGTAACTCCGTTTTCATTTAATTGTTTAAGAATATTCTTAATTGTTTTTCTTGAAAGTGGATCAATTCCCTCAAATGGTTCATCTAAAATCAAAAGTTTAGGATTATGAATTAATGCTGCACCAATAAATGCTTTCTTTTTCATTCCAGTTGAAAAAGAAAATATTTGCTTAGTTAATGAATCAGTTAATTCTAAGACAATAGCTAATTCCTTTATTCTCTTATCTATTGTAGCTTTTTGGATTTTATATATTTTCGATACAAATGTCCAAAATTCAATTAATTTTAAGTGTCCAAAATTTTCTACATCAGAACCTACATATCCTATATTTTTTTTAATATAGAAAGCATTATTTTCATTAAGTTCTTTTCCTAAAACTTTTATAATACCTGAATTTTTATTCAATAAGTACAACAGTAATTTTAAACTTGTAGTTTTTCCAGCACCATTTTGTCCTATAAAGCCTGTAATTGATTTTTCTTTTACTATAAAACTTATATCTTTAAGTACTTGAAAATCATTATAATTTTTTGATACATTTTTAAATTCTATCATATTCATAGCACATATCTCCTAAATTATTTTATAAATAATTGCAAAATCCAAATTATTAGTAAAATAAATCCAATAAGCAACAATATATTTATTATTATATCTAACATCTTCTTGCTAATATTGTGATGATTTTGTATTTTTGTTTTAAGTTTTCCGATTTCGCTAATATTGCTTTTTAATACTAATGAAACTACAAGTGCACTAATGGCATTTGAAAATAATACAATCTCCATTTTATTCATCATATCTTCTCCAATCAAATATTTACTTATAGTTTGATAATTGTTAACTTCATACTTAATCTTTTCATATTATTTTTAACTAATATTTTTACCTTCTGTATCTAATTCTAAATAAGAACTCATAGTATGCACTTTAAAAAATAAAAAGATCTTTTGTATCTATAGTAAAATCAATAAAAATAAATAATTAAACCTTGTAACCAATTCTGAATGAAAGCAAAGCTTGCTTATTAATCTATTTACAAAATAATAAAAAAATATTTAAATTGTAACAAATATCAAAATTAGAACATTATAGTGCATACTTACATCTTCAGAAAATAAGCACATCAAACCTGCTCATCAGATATAATTATTAGATATAATTATTTCAATCAGTTATATAAAATCCAATTTTAAATATATATAAAATCCTTGTGTACACACATATTCCATTCACTTACAGTTTTACCTCTATGATTTATAGATTTTATAAAATTTATTCTTAGATTGCACTTTTTAAAAATAAAGAACCTACTCGAGATAATATTATATATATAATATATGGACTAAAAACAGTTAAAAATATTTTTATATTATTTTTCTTTTTATTAATTTTCGAGCAAATATACTTATATATTAAATATAGATAAATTAACGTAAATAATGTTGACAATATTCCTGTAATAAATATCCATTTATCACTAAAATCAATAAGTGAATATTTTTTTAATTTTATGTATATAAATACAACCATGCATCCTATAAACATAACAATACTTTTAATAGGATAAAATATTTCACAAACATGTATAAACTTTTTCTTGTCCATTATTTCTTTCAATTTATACTCATCTAAAATAAAACTTATAAATGCATAAAAAATAATTAATATAATTAATAGTGTAAATAATCTTACAATAGGTACTAAAAATAATGAAACATTACTTGTTATTTGTATTATCTTAGCTTGATCTTTATTATTTGTTACAGTATTAAATATTTCTTGTGAATATATTATACCAATATATGTTTCAAGCATAAAACTTATATAAATCATTAATAATATGTATATTCGATTTTTCTTTTTTGTATTATCAAACAAATCTTCTATAAAAGATTTCATACTGTAAATTCCTCCTGATTCTCTTATTATTATAAAATATATTTATCAAAAATTGGCACCGAAACAAAATATTCTAATATAGAACCTATAAATAATAATATAAATATAATAAATAACTTAAATGGCAATTTATTTTTTATATATTTTTTATATTCACAAAATAGCGATCCTACTTCATTTGTTATTAAATATTTATACCATAATGTAATTATATCCACTGAAATGGATAGTACAATTATTAAAGCAACAACTTCCTCAATTCCATGTATACATAATACAGCTACTAATTTATAAATTGGTATATTTAATTTTATAGAAACAATATGTATTTGCGTCCCTAGTGTAATAAGAGTATTACTTGTAGCCAAAAAACCTATTATACCAAATAAACAAAGCAATATCAAAAACATATCGCTACTATAGTTAATTATAAATATATTTAAAAATTCAATATTTTCTCTTATAACCTTTGTAATACTACCAGAAATGTTATTATTTTGGGTAACTAATGAATAACCAAATATAATAAGTAAAATAGTATAAGTAAACAACCCTAAATATTTAATATTTTTTCTCATCTGATCTCCTTAATATATAAGAATATTCCCTTTTGAGGAAATATTCTTATATAATTTACCTAGAATGCTGGTGCAAGTCTTAATACTGATATAATTACTTTCGATGCCGTACCTAAAGGGCAAAACACTAGTACTGCATCTATGACTGTCCAAGCTAAATCGTACCAGTTACTGTAATTCAAACCTTTTCCAAGTACAAATTGTATTGCACTCTTTAGCGAGTTAATATTTCCACCTCCAAGAGCATAGTAAACTGTATAAGCTAAATTTGTAACAAAAGCAGTAGTTGACATAGCCCCTGTCATCCACATCATCTTCAAATTTGATGAAACAGCTGTTAAACCTGAAAATAATGTGACTAAACTTAAATTTTTTAATTTGTTTTTCATCATCTTCTCCATTCCTTCAAAAAATTCAATATTTTATTAATACTACACAAAAATTTATTTATCCGGAATCAATAAATTAATTGTGTAATAAAAATAAGCTATGATACACTAAGCATAAGAATTTGAACTATACATCTAAAATCTATATAATTTTTATCAACTGCTTGTACTTAAAATATAACTTCTAATTGAGGGAATTGCACAATTAACTTTCTCCAATTATATTAAAAAACCCATTACTTTTTATTAATAATTAACTATTTTATGCAGAAAAAGATAATAGCAAAACTAAGGTGCTATTGCACCTGTGAATAACTTTTAAAAATAATAAATTTATTCTGCTTGCTTTAAATTTAAGTCGTTAGACTTCTGATTAACAGCAATAGTGCCTGCTACTAAAGCTATACAGTTTAGTAGAGATACAACTTTTGCTTTTCTAATACCTGCTGAACATAGATTATTAACATTTATATACTCTTTTAATGTTAAGTTACACCTCTCGATAGAGGTGAGTTGATTATAGAGTTTTTGCCAATCTTCACTGCTCCTAAACTGAAAAAAATTGTACTTTAAACACAACTTGTACACAAAAACTAAAATAAAAAACATTATGTAAGAGTTTTTGCAAACATGAATATCTTTTAAACTGTAACCATCAAATTATGTTGATTACAAAATCACATATACAACTTGTCTACGTTTGTTATTTTACCCCCCCCCATAACAAAAATGTCAATAATTTCTTTGGTAAAATTTTACGACATCAAATGACAAAAAGTGATCTAATGCCATGTTATTATTTAAAATGAAAAATCTGTATAAAATTGCTCCACCCTTCTCAACTTCCCTCAAATTCCTTTATTCAACCACAACCTCAACCTCAGTCCCATCAAGCAAACTAATTATTATCTTCTCTCCATAAAACACCGTCATCTTCTCTACCAATCTAAAATACATATCGATATCAAAGTCATCTACCTTTTCTGCATCCTTTAAAATCCCCATAAACTGTTTTGCTCTGTATCTTACCAACACATTCTCATTATTTAGTTCTTCCTTCCACTTCTCCATAAAATAATTCTTATTCTCCACCATCACATTAAAAGTATTCACAAAGGCGTGATACAAAACCTTATCATCTATATGCTTATTTTCACAGCTCTTTTTTCCCTTTATTTTATATTTCTTATTACATCTCCAAACAACCCTTCTTAACCTTTCATCAGTGGAATTCCAAACCTTTCGTCCAAAGGCACTGCCACAGTGTCCACATATAACTCTTCCAGCAAAAGGATTCTCAACAGTGGCATAGTCTAATTTACTAATATTATACTTTTCAGCAAAGGCTCTTCTTCTCTCCATTTCAAGCTGTACCGCAGTATGCATTTCTTTATCTATAATAGCAGGGTGGCTTTCTTCTACATAATACATTGGAACTTCACCATTATTTACTGCTCTTTTTTTGGTTAGGAAATCAACGGTATAAGTCTTCTGAAGTAGTGCATCACCTTTATATTTTTCATTACTTAAAATCTTTCTTATACTGCTTTCATACCACTTAGGTTTCCCATTCCAGTTAGGAACGCCTTCTGCTTCAAGCTCTCTTGCAATTCTATTTGGACCTTTACCATCGAGATAATCCTTATAAATTCTTCTTACAATTTTAGCCTGCTTTTCATTAATAACAAGATTTCCTTCTTCATCTTTATCATAGCCTAAAAACTTTGTATGATTTATATGAAGCTTTCCCTGTTCAAATCTTCTCCTTATGCCCCATGTGGAGTTTTCACTTATACTTCTTGACTCATCTTGGGCAAGGGAACTGAGGATAGTAAGCAAAACTTCTCCCTTTGAATCTAAAGTGTTGATGTTTTCCTTCTCGAATATTACTCCAATGCCTAATTCCTTAAGCTGTCTTACGTAGTTTAAAGTATCCAGTGTATTTCTTGCAAATCTACTTATAGACTTAGTTATAATCATATCTATTTTTCCTGCTCTGCAGTCCTCAATCATTTTATTAAACTGCTCACGCTTTTTAGTGTTTGTTCCTGAAATACCTTCGTCAGCATAAATTCCTGCACATTCATAATCTGGATGCCCATTTATATAATTAGTATAATAATTGACCTGTGCTTCATAGCTTGATAACTGTTCTAATTGGTCTGTTGACACTCTGCAGTAGGTTGCCATTCTCTTTTTCTGCGGCTGTATTTGCTCTGCTAAATTGCTCCTGTTTGCTCTTGCAGGTATAACTGTAATATTTCTTGCCATCCTTAACTTCCTCCCTCACAATTATCGGTTCTTCTATATTAAGCCTGTTTATAACCTCATCATCAATTGATGTTCCAGTGCAGGCGTCTTTTCCGTTTCTAATATAATTACTGCACTGCCAAACTATTTTTTTACAAGAGTGCCTGCTGTTCCGAGTTCTTCTCCTTAAAGATGAGCCGCATTTACCGCAGTAAAGCATTCCTGTTAATGGATATCTGTTTGTATATTTCTTTCTATCTTCCGCTTTATTCCCTTTTGCCTTAGCTCTTTTTTCAATTTCTATCTGAACCTGCTCCCACATTTCTCTTGAAACTATGGGAGAATGATTATCTTCAATATGATAACTGTCAATTACACCTTCATTTCTTACGCTTACTTTTCTCAAATGGTCTGGTGTGTAATATTTCTGAAGTATGGCATCTCCCTTGTACTTTTCATTCTTTAATATATTTAAAATTGTACTTTCATGCCATCTGCCGCCTGCAACGGTAGGAATATTTTCGCTATTTAATTCTTTGGCTATGGTAAATGTTCCTTTGCCTTTTAAATAATCTTCAAATATTCTTTTAACTATTTCTGCTTCTTTAGGATTTATAACTAAATCGCCGTATTCATCCTTGTCATAACCTAAAAATCTTGTGGTATTTATAATCAGCTCCCCTCGTTCAAACTTCTTCTTTACCCTCCACTTTAAGTTGTCACTGATATTTTTGCTTTCTTCCTGGGCAAAAGAAGAGAGGACGGTTAGCATAAGCTCTCCATCCCCTGATAAAGTTCTGATATTCTCTTTTTCAAATATTATTTCTACACCAATGTCCTTTAGTTCTCTTACTACTTGAAGCATTATTGCTGTATTCCTTGCAAATCTTGAGATAGATTTGGTGATGATTAAGTCTATTTTCCCTTCTTTTGCAAGATTAAGCATTCTTTGAAACTCTGGTCTATTATCTGTAGTGCCGGTAATTCCTCTATCAGCAAATACACCTGCATATTCGTAATCAGGATTATTTGAAATCAGATTCTCATAGTATTGAATCTGGTTTTCTAAAGATTCCCCCTGAGCTTCACTGCCAGTTGAAACCCTTGCATATGCACAAACCCTTTTCCTTTTATTTTCCTGCTTTTTTACAGGTTCAATAATCCTAACACGCATTTTATTTCCTCCCTTCTATCAATTTGGTACTACTATACATCACTCTAAAGGTGATAGAAGTCAAGCTATATAAAAGTGAAAGCCGCTACCCTAATTTTAGAGTAACGACTACTTATTAAATATCATAATTGTTGCATCAAAGCCAGCTGCTTTTAACTTCTGCACTTGCTTTTCAGCATTTTCTCTAACAGAGTAGGAGCCTGCCATAACCCTATAAAGAGTTTGTCCACTTGCTGGCTGTGTTGATACTGATGGTTCAATGTAATCAACTCCTACTTGTGCTAAGATTGCTTTTGCTAATGCCTTTATTATTTCATTTCTCTTTGAATCAAATAAATTATTATCTCCTGTATTATCAATAAAACCTATCTCCACAAGAACTGCTGGTGCTTTGGTTTCTCTTAACACATGATAGTTTGCTTCTTTAACTCCTCTATCTGTAAAACCTAATGCTACAAGAGATGTTTGTATCCTTTGTGCTAATGCATTTGACCTTGTACTAGCATTTAAGTATGTGTAAGTTTCAACCCCTCTAGCCGTTTCTGGCTTAAAGGCATTTCTATGAAAAGATATGAAATAGTCATAAGTATTTCTATTTTCAAAAGCACTTCTATCATTAAGACTTACTGTAGCATCGGTTGTTCTTGTTTCATCAACTGTAACTCCATGCCTTCTTACCTCTGCTGCTACAGCTCTGCCTATGCTTAATACATCATTACTTTCTTTCCTGCCATTATAACAGGCTCCACTGTCATTTCCACCATGTCCATAGTCAAAACATAATCTAGCCATTGTTTTCATCCTCCTTATTTAGCTGTTTTAAAACATCCTTTAATTTTTGAGGTATTGGTAGTCCAACCTTTGCTGAATTTTCAATAATGCTTATACCTTCATTAGAAATGTAGAAAAAAATAACAGCAGTACGAATCGCACTACCGTTTTTAATCAAATGAACATCTACTATATTTCCTATGCCTACCATTACAAAAATCAAAACTTTCTTAAATATACCCCTAAATCCAACCTCACTTGATAGCTTTCTTTCCAGCACTGCTACCATGAGGCCTGTAACATAATCAATGACAACTAAGGTAATCAGTGCATACATAAAGCCATCAACCCCTCCTAAAAACCAACCAATATAGCCGCCAATGGCAGCAAATACTGCTTGAATAAAATTAATTGAATTTTTCACTGTAAATCCCTCCACTCTAATAAAAATCTTCTCCATAGTTAATTAAATCTACTTCAAACATATACTGAACTTTCATTGTATTTGCTTCGGTTTTTTCAACAGGCTGTGCAAGCTTGGTATGTGCTCCAATAGGTCTGCTTGTTAAAAGGGCTTGGATACATAATTGAACATAGTTGTTATAAGCATAAGTATATCTGCTTATCCATCTGTCAGTACCAAGGATATTATGATAATAATAATTACCATAACCATTTGGAAAACTAAAATACATTTTATAGGCTTCCAGTAAATTCCCTTGAGGAGTTATAACTTGATAAAAGCTTGTACCTCCTTGGGTGCTTGTGTAATATAAATAAATTCTATTAGCACTTCTATAAAAATTATAAACATAGCATCTTCTCTCAATGTTTCCACTATCCATTCCTTTTTTACCAAACCAAGTACAGTTGCCTATTTTAGGTTTGATATTCATATCCTGAACCTTATTGCCTGTGGCATCTACCCTAATCCATCTGCTTGTATAAACTGTTTCATTAAATTGGCTGTCTGTTCTTGAGGTGTATCCAATAATATCAATGCAACCATCAAGATAAATTCCATCACTAGAAACGGTTCTGTAATTGAAAGGTACATTATAAGCTATATCTTTAAAGCTTTGGCTCATATTTATATCAACAAAGCTTAATTGAACTCCTACTTTTGTCCACTTATATATTCTCATATAGCTTTCACTGCTAATGCTGTAAAGGTAATACCCAATAAAAATAAGTTCTCCATCTGGCTGAATATATGGGGATACATGGTTAAGACCGTCATATTTTCTTATAGCATGGCTGCTGTCAATGTTTAGTGCATTTCCTTCTGAATTTAAAAGTTTAATGACCTTATCCCAAAACACAACATCATTTGTATTTATATCAAATGGAATCATAAGCCATTGTCCTTTTAAGCTGTCTGGAAATTGAATATAGCTTGACTGTGTTAAGCTTGTATCCCTTGAATCTGCTAATATCCATCCCTTTGTTGGACTTGTAAATTTTATAGTTCTTGCATAAGAAAATAAAGTATACATCGCCCAGTATCTCTTAGGATTTGTAGTATTATATACGGCATAATCTGAATCAGCTGTTTCCCTTCCATAGATTGCAGCTCCCGGGTAAAAATAATCTTTATTGTCTGGGTCACCTTCGGCCCAGTAGATGCTCTCAATTTTCCCATTTGCCGCATGGGTTGGAAAGTCAAATACAAAATTCATCTTTATTTTAGAATCTGTAACTTCAAATTTTGATTCTGCTCTATTTATAGTTCCTCGCCTTGTATCATTTCCAGAGTAAGTAGTATTTCTATGAGCATAACCTATAACATTACCCATAACTCTCTGTTCATTCATATTTTCAGGCTTATCATTATCAGTAAGGTAAATATATTCAAACCAGCTGTGGTTATTACAATACCTTTGACCTCCTGCTCCCATAATTCCCTGAACAAAATGAGTTAAAAAGGTATCTTTAAAATACAGGTCTGGTATTAAGTTTTCAGTATATGCTTCTTTTATTTTCTCCTTAGTTTCTGCGTTAAAAAGTTCTAATAAAACCTTTCCTTTAATGCCTCTCTGCCTCTTACTCTTTTTACTTTCAGAAATCTCACCTGTAAGCAAATCTTTATTGTAAGCAATACTTTCGTAAGGCTGTCCCTCAATAAACATATCATCACCCCTCAGTTGTAAAGAATTTTGATCTTTCTTAATTTACACACATCATTTAATGTTGGTTTATCTAAAATATAAGCAAATCTAAGTTTTCTGTCTTGAGCAATCATTGCGTTTAAAGCTGCATAATCTAAGCTTGTAAGTATTGTAGGATTTATCCCATTTGCAAAAAATGTGGCAGAATCTGTAATATCAATACTTTCAAAGCTTGAAGTATTTATATTATAGGTAAGCCAGCTTAATCCCGAATCAACACTTAAGGCTATTCTTATCTTTCCATTGGTTGTAACGTCATTTAGGTTTGAATCTTTCTTTGTGTACTGAACAATTGCTTCAAGTTTATTTATGCTTTTCCCATCATGTATGTTAAAATCATAGTTTTGAATAATTACCTTTGGCTTACTTGTTACTGTCTTTTCAATAAAGAATCTATTGCTATTTTTATTTGCCTTAACATCTGGATTATCAGTATAGATATAAAGAGCAGGTGAAGTGCCTGAAAGTCCTGCCATGGAAGCAGGAAGAGTATCAACGCCGTAGGTTTTAAACATTTCTTCTGTAAGAGGTAAATCTCCAATTTTAACCCATGTACTACCTTGATAGTTTTTCACTCCTTCATTATCCACCATAAGAAATTTTGTTATACATGGAATATATGAACCTTCCTGCACTATGTAATTTTTACCCAGTGGGTCTGATGGAGTGAAAATATATGATTTTCCCGCTGTTAATGCCAATGATTGAGTGCCTACATTTGGATTTACAAAACTATTTGTGCCGTTATTAGGTATCTTCTCAACAACAAGCCTTATTACTCCAGTTTCAAAAATAGAAAGTTCCCAGATTAGGTCATTACTACCCCAGCTGCTGTATGAACTGTTTCCTTCAAACCTTATCCTGAAAAGCTTTGTGCTGTATTCTACTTCACTGGCATAATAAAGATTATTATAGCTGGCATCTCTTCTGTTAATACAAAGATGTTCTGATGCTCCCCCAAAGCCTACCCAGGTATTACCGCTTGTGTAAAGCTGTCTTATGGCTAAACCATTGTAATTAAAGTTAAAACCAATGTCAGGAAGAGTTACTGTACTATCATCATTTCTTGTACCATAAAGTGTCATACCTGCATTTCCCTTTGGAAGTGACATTTGATTTATAACTGGCATTATCCTCTCCCCCTAACTTTGCTTAAGATATGCATTTATTGCAATCAAATCCTTATAAAGTGTTGTATCCGGCACATTTGCAGCATAAATTACGCCATTTCCTAAGTCCTGTATATATCCGCCTTCTCTTTTTAAAACAGGTTCTTTTATAGCAGCTCTATTATAAAAGTCATAGGTTCCATCTTTGTTTTTATCGTAGTCAGAACTGAACTCAACCCAGTCGGCATCAAAAGCATAGCTGCTTGATTTACTGTTATTAAATTCTTCTATAATTCCCATTACATTCAAGATTAACTTTGGGTTTCCATGAGATATAGCAGCAATATTAAATCTTGTATTGAAATTCTCAATACTATAGCTATCTACTCCACTCACATTGTTGTCTAAATAATGACTAAAGCTGTGTCCTGTATTAAAACTGTATGTTCCAATCTTGATATTGAACAGATTATAAAGGAAAGTATAAACAATCTCTGCCCTTGGTATACTTGCACTAAGTCCACCTTCAAGATCTCTTCCCTCAATACTTACCTGCAGGTTATTCTTTTCAATGGTAAATGTTCCGTTTGAAACCTTCATCTCTACCATAAAAGTATGGTCTCCTGCCGTAACCTGCGGCATTGGAAGCGGTAGCCCTATAACATTATCTCCTGATGCTAATTTTTGAATTGGTTTAAAATCGTAGTACTTTCCATCTAAGGAAAACAGAATTGTTAAGGTGCAGTCTACACTTGCCTTCCCAGTCATAGTGATATTACAATTTAAATTTGTATCTGCCTTTGCAGTTATTCCAACTATCATAGCAGGATAACTGCTTGTACTGATAGTGAGCGTATCACTGTTTTTCTTGATTATTACACTGCTTAAAGTTCCGCTTATTGCACTGTTTATTTCCTCTAAAAGCTTACTTGTATCAAGCTTTTCAATAATTGTGTTTAAAGGATCTCCAAGCTCTATCTTTGTATTTATAGGATTAATTAAATCTATCTTTTTCTTTATTACTCTTAAATCAGTAGTTACAGCTATCTTTTCATTTCTTACCTTTACAAAATCACCAACACTTACTTTAGTCAGATGACTATAGTTTTTATACTCCTCAGTTTTACTAAGTTCCATAAAATCAATAGTTATAAATATCTTAGGAGTAGAAACCTTTTCTGATGCCTCTGTAGCTTTAGCTCTAAGACTTTCTACATCCTTACATTCTTTAAATTCAACCTTTTTAGTTATAGGATAAGGTAGAAGCTTTGCTCTTTCACCTTGTACTTCTATATATCTTTCTGGTAGCAATAAATTATTTGCTCCTACTGCATATATCCTTGTAGCAAGTTCACTGGTATCCTCTATAACCTTCATTCCTTTTATGTTTTTACCGTATTTTATTAGGATACCGTTATTTTCACCAATGGACTCTCTTATCTCTATATTGAAATTATCTCTAAAAAGTTCTCCGCCATAAATTTCAATAAGTCTAAAAACAGCATCTACTGCATTAACCTCTTTAACAGCAAAAGGTGCTATATTCTCTTCTAATGCCTTAAATAAAAATAGCCCTTGAAGTTCCGGAGGTATGCTTGCTTCAAGAGCTTCTTTCATATTTGCATTAAGCACCTTTGCTGATTCTATAAAATAAAAAGCAAGATCGTAAAATATATGTCTTGCCCATACCTTAACTTTACTTATTTTATCCTGTGTTCTCTCTACTTTATATATTCTAAAAAGCTGTCCATCAGCTTTAATAATATTGAGTTCCTCTAAATACTGTGCTTTTTTAGATTGAGCAGGGTATTCAATTTCTAAACTATAATCTCCATTTAACTCTTGATTTATCTCAGCCATAAGGCATTCATCTAAAACAGCAAGGCCATTGTTTTCAAAATTTCCTCTTGTCGTTTTCTTATCATATACATAAAGCATTATAACCACCGCCAATTTGGAACTACTTCTATTTTAGAAACACTTCCAGTCCACTCAAATTTATTAGAGCCTGTTTTTAAGGTTATGAACTCACCGTTTACCTTACTATTTAAGTTATCTCCTCCATCATTATAGGCATCTTGCAAAACTGAATCTAATATGATTTTTCCTGTTATATCATTCAAGGTTACAGTAGTTTCATTAACCTTAATGCTTACCTTCCCAGAACCATAAACTGATATTATTGGTTCACTTTTTAGTGTACCTGGATTTATTATTGAAGCTCCATTTTCAGTAATAGTAAATATGTTATTCTGCACAGCGTATTTAAAGGGTCTGCAATTAAATATAATTGGAAAAACAGATGTGTATTTGAATACTTGTTTAAAATCTATAGCATTAACTACTTGTGCTTTATATTTTTTATCATCTTGAAAACTAAATATTAAATCACTTTCTCCTGCTGAAAAAAGCCATGCCTTTATATTATCTAGCTTTTCAGCTATGTTATTGCCTTTAATACTACATTCTACTGCAATTGTTATATCTTCAAAAGTACCTTCATCATATCTTAGATTTGAATCCCTTCCTGGAATATCGATATAAGATACTCTTCTTTTAGGTGAAGGAAGAGATGGTCTTTTGGCTATTATTATTCCAAAGTCATTATAGCTATTTTTCCCACCAAAATTAAAACTAAGCATTAAGCACCACCCCTTCCCATTGAAACTCTCTGCCTGTAAAATTCAAGTTCATAGGCAAGCTGCTCTATATCTTTTTCTGTATTGTTAATGAAATTTTCTATATGAAGTGTTAATCCTCCACCGCTGTTTCCTTTTGCTTTTTCAATAGCTCTTGCCATAAGATCATCTAATCTATCTATTGGAAGTACAGCTTCAGTTCCTGCTTCACCGACACCGATTATACTAGGTCTATTAAATATACCACCCTTCGCATACCAATCTACACCTAGGTAAGGTACACTTGGAGGTTTCAAACTAAACTCTCCCTCAATACTAAAATGAGGAAGTTTTATTTTAGGTATTTTTATTTCTGGTAAATGTAGATTGCTGAAAAATCCTTTAATTGCATTTATAGCATTACCTACAGCATTCTTTGCTGCATTTATTGGATTTTCAATAGCTGATTTTATCTCATTCCAAACTGCTGAAGTTATTCCTTTAATGCCATTCCATATTCCTAAGATTATGCCTTTGATAAATTCAAATTCTGTTTTTATAGTTCCTTTAACTAAATCAATGGCTGATTTTATCACATTCTTTATTCCATTCCATAAGTCAGAGGTAAGATTTTTTATTCCTTCCCATACACCCTTCCAATCACCTTTTATTGCACTGGTAACTATTTTTATAACATCTTGAATGGCTTTAAGTGTGGTATTTACAATAGTTGCTACTAAATTAAAAGCAGTTGTTATTATCTTTACAAAATCATCACCATACTTTTTCCATATTTGATTTGCTAAGGTAATAAAGGCTTGAAACATAGCCTTTAAGCTTTCAATGACACCACTTATTAAAGCTTTAACTCCATTCCATACTGTATTTACTGAATTCCTAAAGTCCTCATTATTTTTGTATAAGGCTACAAAAATAGCAATAAGACCTGTAATAGCCGCTACTGCAATGCCAACTGGACCAGTTATTGCTGCAAAAGCAGCTCCTAAGGCTCCAGATGCACCACCTGCTGCTGCCATTGCTCCACTCACTGTTCCAATTACAGTAGAAAGAGTTCCTGCAATACTTATTACCTTACCTATAATCATGATTACTGGACCTATTGCTGCAACTACTAATCCGATTTTAATAATTGTTTCTTGCTGTTCCTTTGATAGCCCTTGGAACTTATCTAAAAGAGGTTTTATAGTGTTCATTAGTTTTTCAAGTATAGGAATTAAAAGTTGTCCAAACTGAATGCCAAGCTGCTGTGTTTGCTCTTTCATAACTCTAAGCTTATTGGTTGGTGAATCCATAGTTCTTGCAAGGTCACCTTGAGCATTTTTTGTAGCTTCCATTATAGCACCATACCTTGCTTGAACCTTTTGTGCTTCAGTAAGCTGTTCACCCTGCTTTGCAATTCCATGAGAATAAGCATAGGTTTTAATTGTATTATCATTAACTAATATACCTAAAGCTTTAAGTGGTTCTGCCTCTCCACTAATACCAGATTTTAATTTCTCAAATGCCTCTTCTGGTTTTAAGTTATAGAAAGAAGCCATATCATAGGAAAGCTGAGTTAATCCTTCTGACATCTTTAATGACTCTTGTGAAGTTAACCCCATAGAGGTAAGCATGGCATTATAAGTTGCTACATTTTTTCTTACATTGAAAGCATTGAGTCCTAGAGCTTTTGAGGTTTCTTCTGACCACTTTCTTGCATCGCCTGCCATTGAACCCATAGCTACTTCAAAGAGATTTTCAGATTCCACTGCATCCATAGCCATTTTTGTTGCAGCAGTTCCTATTCCAACTAAAGGAAGTGTTACAGCAGTAGAAAGCTTACTTCCTATAGAAGACATCTTATCTCCTACAGATTTCATCTTTTCTCCTGCACTATTCATGCTTTCAGACAGCTTATACCAAGCCGAGCTTTTTTCCTTAAGTTCTCTTGTTGCCTCTTTCAGCTCATTCTCCATTTTATTTAGTTCTGCTGTAGCATAATTAAGCTTAATTTTAAGATTTTCAGTAGCCTTTGCATCTTCACCCTTTGTTTCTACACTCTTTTGATATGCTTTTTCTAATGCCGCAACTTTATCCTTCTGAAGTTCTATCTGTTTATTTAAGGTATCTGATTTAAGTCTTAGTCCTTCTTCAGATTTGCCAAAATCACCAAGCTTAGAAGAAGCTGCTGCAAATTCACTTTGAACAACCTTTAGACTTCTTTGAATTTTTGCTACACCTTCTTGAAAACCTCTATCATCAAGTCCTACCCTTGCAACTACGGTATTTGCATCTCTTGCCATCATCTCACCTCCCTGCTAGAAAATAATGTTATCTATATAATCAAGCTCCTCTTCTTCCTCAATTCCATTTACTCTCTTGTATACATTAAAAAGCGCTTGTAACTTCTTAGGTGTACTGTGCCAAAATTGCTCCTCTGTCATTTTTAAAAGGTTTGTTCCTAAATAGAAAAGCCACTCCCAATCCCAACCTTCGGAATCAGTGTGGCTTTCTATTCCCCCATGTTTTCAGTTACTTCTGGCATTGCTATTACCAATGCTTCATTAATTGCAGTGCCTAATTTCTCCATATCACTTAAAGTTAACATTTTTCCTACTTCTTTTAAGGTTACACTTTCATCTGCAGCCTTAATTGCTGAATAAATAAGTGCTCTTATTGCCTTTAGTTTTCTATTCTGTAAATCTTCAAAAGCTTCATTGATATCTCCATAGATCTCTTCTAATTCACAGAATGTATTCATATCAAATTTAAGTTCATACTCTTTGTTTCCTATAGTAATTTTAATACCTTTATTTTTCAGTTCTGATGCTTTCATATAATCAGCTCCTTTCTGGATTTTGGGTATAAAAAAACAGGGATGCTTATTTCCCTGCTAATTAAAAATACTTTAATGTTGATACATTAGTATAAATATTGTTCTTAACTATGTATCAAAATAATTACTTAAGCTTTTGTATCTCTATAACTAAAATAAGGACCGCACCACCCAGTTTCGTGTGTTTTTACATAAGTCCAGTTAAATTCTTTGTCTACAACATAAACATCAAATTCATTCAACAAATCATTTGCATTCAAGTTAGCTGCCTCTTCAACAATAAAAACATCATCTGTATGTTGGTAAAAAATATAACAGGAATTTTTCCGTTCATTATTAAAAGCCGTTTCTGCTTCTTGCTCTTTCAAACAAACTCTTTTTTCGAAGCTGAATACATGCCATAAATATCCACAAAAACCATCGTCATCGTACATAAAAATTTCTTTCTTTTCATTATGACTCAAATGATTTGCAAAAACATTCTCCCATTGCTTTCGTAAAAAAGTCCCCCATTTAGGAACTTCAATCACCTTAATACTTTTATTTTTAAGTATCTCATTTATACTCATATTAAGTTCCATCTCTTCACCAACCTTTAGATTAACTCAATAATAAAATTGTAAATTTATCAGCCTTTTTTATTGTATTTAGGACGATATGCTAAGATAAAAGAGGATTCAAGTGCTTGTCTAGCAATAATATCAATTTTTTCATCTAACTTTATAATATGAATTAAATTACCTTCTTTAAACCAAGGTTTGTCCGACTCTTTTGGAGTATGCTTATAACATCTATCGTTTAATGAAGTACCTGTTTCTCCAATATATAAACATTCAGAATTATTATAAAATAAGTATATGATATTTGAAACCGAAATTTCTTCTTTAAATTTTTGTATATCTTGTTTATTAGAAACTAGATTACAATAATTATATTTTACAGTTTTTAATTCCATTTTATCCCCCTTTGAATTATTATTTTATCTTTTAGTTAAGTAAATATCATTACTTCAAAACATTCTACAACGGTATACTAACTACATATTTTATTATAACAAACATTTCCTTACAGTTAAATTAGCTTCATGTAATATTTTATGCTGTTACTACAGGCTCTTCAGGAACAGCAGTAAACCACGAACTAATAATTGTTGCATCTACCCCTTCAGCATCCTCATCTGCAATAAATCTATAATTACCATCAAAGTCCCTTGAATAAAACTTGCCTTTAAGCTTAGCACTCTGAGCCTTTGGCTTTTCTGCTTCAGTATCATATTCATCTGTTGCAAGTTCAAACTTTCCTTTTAAAAGCCATACATACCTGTACTTCCCGTTATTTTTCTTAGATTTAAAACCAAGTGCTATAGTTGGAGGCATATCATCCTTGTTTTCTACTAATATACCCTTTACAACCTTTGATCCCTGCAGTTTTGCCCTGCTTGTAATTGATAGCTGATTTACTTCAATTTCTACATCCACACCTTCAAAAGCAGTTATTATATCTTCTACAGTATCATCTGAATAAATATTTTCTGAATTTGATTTTGGAGAAAGTTTAGCACTTATTGCTCTTTCTAACTTTTCCGGAGTGCTGTAAGTAACACCAGTACTGTCATCCTTTGTTAAAACAGCTATATGAATATCTCTAAGCCCTATCTGTCTTGCCATACTTATTCACCTTCCTCTAAATAATAAAATTTAAAGCCTTTATGATAGATTTTTGTATCTTCTTCATAAAGGTCTATTTCATTTAATCTTTTGAACCCTGCTTTAAGCAAAAGTTCTTTTATATTTTTAACTATATCTGTATAATCAGCCTTTGACCACACATCTACTTGGATATAATGTGCTGTCAAAGCTTCTTCATCATCCTCATACTCTTCACCTGCAGTTAAATACTCATGAAAAGTAATATAGGTTTCTGTTTTTCCACTATACTTTTGAAAAGCTACTGGAATTCTAAGAGGTTTCAATGTATCCATAATCAACTTATTTATCATTCCTCAAGTCCCCTTTGCAGTTCTTCCTTTATAATATTATTTATCTCTCTTTTATTCTCAAGGACAGAGTTCTCTGCCCAATGCTGTGCAGGAATTTTACTTGTACCAAATTCAGTAAATTTTGAATAAAAGAACTCTGAATTATCTCCTTTATTAGGACCTATCTCAATAAAATCTACGCCGTTTTCTTTTTCAATATCCGAAACCTTTATATTATCTGCCATATGTCTTTTTGTCTTGTTTGACCTTGGAGCATTTTTTTCCATGCTAGTTTTCACTAAATTCCCTGCTTTATCAAGTGCTCTTTTCTTTATTACATCTCCTCTTGCACCCAGCTTGTTTACCCTGTCTATAAGCTCCTGCATTCCTTCAAGTTCTATTCTAGCCACTGATATCAACCTCCATAGCCTTGATTTCTATGAATTTATTGGCATATTTTATGTTATCAATTGAAGTTATATTGTACTGCTTTCCTTTAAATAAAATCCTCATTGTTGTTTCAATATTTGGTACATACCGTATAGTAAATTTAACAGTATTTTCGGCATGAACAGCTGCTGCTTCAAAGTATTCTCTGCCATGAAGATTTGTAACAGCCGCCCATAACTCTTTAAAATCTGTCCAAGTTTCAGTTTCAAAGCCATTATCATCTGTTTGAACTGTATTTTTCTGCAATTTTATTCTATGTCTTAAATCTTCAGCCTTCATATTGGAATCACCCTGTTCATAGAAAGAAGAGCATTTCTTGCTTCCTCTAACTTTGTTTTTTCCTCTGGTCTGTAGTCATCATATAAAAGCTTCATTTGAAGTATCATTGCCCACTTTATTGCTTCAGGCACTTTATCTCCACTATCTCCATAGCCTGCAATTAATCTTACTCTTACTGCATTTACTGACTGAAGTTCTACTGTAGGCCAATGCTTTCCTCTATTTAAAACAACTCTATTTACAAAGCCATCTAAATCAAAAATATAATTACTTTCATCAAATAAATACTCCTGTCTATTCTCATCATAATATTTTATACTTTCCACCTTTTGTATCGGTGAGCAGCTATCAAAAACTATAGCATTACCATTAGGGAAAGTATCCAAAACAAACTCTAATGTCTGAGTTATATATTTTCTATTTTGAAAGTTTTCACACCATTCCCTTGCCTGCTTTATAAGACTTTGTATTAGCAAATCATCATCATTACCATCTACTCTTAAATGCTGTTTTGCTTCTTCTAAAGTTATGGGTTCAACTATTGGTGGATTTATTATTTTGATTGCCATCTTATCACCCCAAAAGAAAAGGAGCACTAAGGCTCCTTGATTTAACTGCTGTATCTGCTGTCTATAATAACATCTGCACTTGCAAAATTAGCTGCTTGAGAACTTGCCCCGATTTTAATTCCGATACAAGTAAATCCTTCATTTATATCAAGCTTTGCAGGATCTATTTGAAAAACAATCTGCTTATTTCCTGCTGTTTCTTCTACTGTATATCCTGCTCCATCTGTTTTTAATAAAGTATCTGCAGTCGTATTCTCATTTGCCCATACTGGTACACTGCTGATTAATGCCTTTGAATCTGTTCCTTGTGTATCTTTTGCCTGATATATGGATATTTGTGTTTCATGAGCTGCTGCTTGAGTAAGATTTACAATTACTACAGCATTTACTGCATTTTTTAAATTTACATATCTGCTTTCTATACCTTCATTTGTTGTCTTTGGTGAAATGATCTGTATTACTTTATATTTTTCAATAAACATAATTTTTACCTCCTACCTATCTGCTAAAGTTACAAAAGGACTTAGTGGATTTGCACCCTTGTAAGGCATAATTGGCTTATTCTTATACGGCATTCCATTAAATTTATAGATGAATCTGAATACCTGCTCATCATATAAAAATCTTACATGGATAGATACATCAGAAGTTAAACCTTTTTTATCTATTCCAATGTACTGTGTTGGATCTGCTAAAATAATATCTCCTTTTTTACCAAGAGGGGAGCACTGCTCTATTGGAATAATTGGTCTATTAAGTAAGGTACTGTACTGTGATGCTGCAGCTCCACCGGAAGGCATAAACACAGGTGCTCCACCAGCTCCAATATTAAGAGCCATAGTGTAAAGCTGTGGTTCTATCTCTTGATTTATATACCATACTGCATTTGCTCTAAGTCTTGCAGGCATTGAACTCCACATTTTAAGTATATTTTCATACTTAATTGTTCCTGCTCCTTGATCTTTTTCCTTGGGTACTGTAACTAATGCATCAGAGTTTAATATTCCAAGGGGCATTCCAACACCAGTACCATTAATGATTGCATCATCTATTTTAAAACTCATTTCATCTGCATAAGCTTGCCTTACTATAGCTTCAAGTGCTGTAGTATCTTGTAAAAGGTCATCGGTTACATAGCAAAGTGCTAAAAGCTTTTGAAGTGACATTTCAATTTCCCTAAACTTTGGCTTGCTTTGAGCTGCTGTTTCTGCTTCAGCTACCCAGTAAGCTTGAACTCCACCCCATCTACTTCCGTTTGCTCTGCTATTTTCGTCAATTCCAAGGGCTCTAAGCCTATTGGTATTAGCTCCTATAGGAATCATTCTTATTCTGTTTGCCACCTGACTTTGTGCCATCATGGATTCAAATAAGTCATTTATAAACTCATTTTCAAGTAAAAATCCTCCTTCTGAAGCTATGCTTTCATTAAGTCCTGTTGCTGAGTTCTGGTAAGTTAATCTGTTGTCCATCCTTCCACCTGGGGATGAAGCCTTTGCAACAGCACTTAAAAATTCTCCCATGCACTTCCACTTCTTTTCATTGTGATTCTTTGGCTGAGCATATATTGGTTCATTCACTGGTGTCTTAGCCTGTTTTTCTCTTTCTGCATTTAATGCATCTATTTCTTTTTGTGCTTCAATTTTAGCTTTTAAAGCCTTAATTTCAGAAAGCTTTGCATTAATTTCTTCAGCTGTAACATCCTCTTTATTTATTAGATTTTTAGATTCTGTTTCTAAATTTGATAACTGAGCTAATAATTCTTTCATTTTTTCTGACATATACATTACCTTCCTTTCAAAATAATAAAAGCCCTAAAGTTCACACTCTAAGGCAAGTTTTGCTTTTAATAATTTTATTTTTTCTTCATCTTTATAGGTTTCTTTAAACCTTTGATTATACTGTTTTATAAAATCTCTAGTCCTGTTATTAACACTATTTTGAATAGCAAACCTGCTGAACATAAAAGAATTTTCCAATGGCTCTTCTTTATTCTTTTCATAAAGCATTCCATCTGCAAATCCTTCAGCTACAGCTTTTTTTGCACTCATCCAAGTTTCCTCATCCATCATCTGAGATATTTTTGCTCTTGATTTGCCTGTTTTAAGCTGATAGGCATTAATTATAGTTTCCTTTACTTCATCTAGCACATCAGCTCCATGCCTTAAATCCTTAGCTTCACCTTGAAAAGTTCCCCAGGGGTTGTGTAGCATTATTATTGATGTTGGAGACATAAGTATTTCATCTCCTGCCATAGCTATAACTGAAGCTGCTGAAATTGCTACACCATCAATTTTAACTTTAACTTTTCCATTATGCTCCTTTAAAGCTGTGTAAATTCTTGAAGCTGCATAGACATCACCTCCATAAGAATTAATCCAAACATTTATATCTTTGCCTTTATATTTATTAAGTTCTGACATAAAACCCTTTGGAGTTACATTGTCATTTCCAAATAGCATGGACCAAAAGTCATCATCCATGACAATGTCACCATCAATTCTAAGATCTATCTCCTCCTCATTTTCTTCGATATTTTTAAAATTCCAAAATGACATTTTATCACTTCCCTTCATTAATATCTGAATTTGTGTATTTTAAAAAAACTCCATGTAACATAGAGCCAATTATCCTCGTTTTAAAATATCTGAAATTTCATTAACCATTTTGTTTTTAGTATCATCTTGCTTTTTAAAATAATCATTTGCCATAGTTGCATCAATGCAATTTAATGGTTGTATATAAATATCTCCTCCTTCTACAGGATTCATATTTTCAAGCCTTCTAATATCATTAACAGAAAGCCATCCCCACTGTCTTCCTTGTGCATAGGCTTCATATCTTGATTTAATATCTCCACGGAGTAGTCCACTGATATTAAATTCAAAATATCTGTTTTTTCTTCTTGATTCTTTTGATAAAAGCTGAAGATTTAAATTTTCTTCCCATTTTTTAAACCACGGCAGCATAGTGTAAACAATAAACTCTAAGCTCTGATGTTCAATATTGTTATTTGTGGATCTTGTTAAATCCTGCACCAGATGAAGTGGTACTCTGAAAATTCTGCACACATCTTCAATTCTGAATCTTTTGGATTCTAAAAACTGTGCATCTGTAAGCTTCATGGTTATTTCCTTAAACTGACCGCCGCCTTCAAGAATCATTGGAACACCTGCATTAGAAAGTCCTGTATAATTCTTTTTTATATCCTTTTTAAGCCTTTGAAATGCTTCATCTGAAAGCTCGTTAGGATACTGAAAAATACCGCTGGTTGAAGCCCTGTTATGATAAAAATTTCTTTCAAAGGTGTCCTGAGATAATCCAATATCAATAGTAAGTGCCGCATAACTAAGAGGTGTTATTCCTATATACCCGTCTAAAGTAAGTCCCGGAATATGAAATATTTCATCTCTTGTTTTAGGCTCTTGCTTTCCATCAATATAATAAAGAAGCCTTCCTGTAGATTTATCTATATCAATTCTTACTCTGTCCCATGCTATTGGTCTAAGTTCTAAAAGCTCTCCATGCATATTAAAAACCTTTTGTGCTATAAAGTTTCCCCCAAGGTTTATATTTGTCATACCAAACTCTTTAAACTGCACTGGTGTCATTTCTGCATTTGGTGCATAATGAAGTACACCATATTCAGCAGTGTCTGTAACCTGCCTTCTGTTTCCTTTATCATCTTTTTCATAAAGCATTATAGGACAGCTTGCCAAGGTTTCAGAAAGAACTCTATTGCAGGCAAAAACTGCAGAAAAACTCATAGCGGATGCTGTATCTATTTTAAAATTATCTTTTACAACTTCTTCACCATTTAAAAAATCCTCCGAATATTTCTGAAGGACTTCAAACAAGGCATTTTGTGGAGTCATAAATAATTTCATTCTATCTTTTAGTTTCAAAGCACCACCTCCTAATCAAGAAAACTTCTCATTCCTCTTTTTTCATAGACACTTTCTTTATTTTCATGTCTTATGGATCTATCAAGTGCCATAATAAGTGCTACAGCACCATCTATCTTTTCAGTAGACTTTTCTTTGTCAGGCTTTATATTACCTGCCGGATCAGTTTTTACATAAATATTATCCATCATCCACCTTAAAACAGGATGTCCTCCATGGGCTATTTTCTTTTCAAGAGTAATTTTCATAAGCTCCTTTGTAGGAGGAGACATATCCTTATACCCCTGCCCAAAAGGTACAACTGTAAATCCCATTCCCTCAAGGTTCTGTACCATCTGCACGGCCCCCCAGCGGTCAAAGGCGATTTCTTTTATGTTATATTTTTTCCCAAGCTCTTCAATAAAGGTTTCTATATAGCCATAATGAACTACATTTCCTTCAGTAGTTTTTAAGTATCCCTGCTTTTTCCAAATATCATAAGGTACATGATCTCGTCTTACTCTTAAATTTAAATTATCCTCTGGTATCCAAAAGTGAGGAAGAACAATATATTTTTCATCTGATGTTCTTGGAGGAAATACTAAAACAAAGGCTGTGATATCTGTGGTACTTGAAAGGTCAAGTCCCCCATAACACTCTCTTCCTTTTAAACTATCTATATCAACTTTAAAAGCACACTCATCCCACTTGTCCATCTGCATCCATCTTGTGGACTGCTTCACCCATTGATTTAATCTAAGCTGACGGAATATATTTTCTTCAGCAGGATTTTCTTTTGCACTGTTAAAGGCATTTCTCACTTTTTCTATATCTATGGTATGCCCAAGAGAAGGGTTTGCTTTATACCAGTTTTTCTCTAATGTCCAATCGTCATTGTCATCTATTCCATAAATAACAGGATAAAATGTTGGATCGATTTTTCTTCCTTCTAATATATCTACTGCCTTTTGATGTACTTCATAGCATATAGAATTTCTATCTGTTCCGGCTGTGGTTATAAGAAAAAACAGCGGCTGCAATCTTGCATCACCACTTCCTTTAGTCATAACATCATATAAATCCCTGTTAGGCTGAGCATGAAGTTCATCCATTACAACTCCATGAACATTAAGTCCATGTTTTGAATAAGCTTCAGCAGATAATACCTGATAAAAGCTGTTTGTAGGCTTATATATCAATCTTTTTACAGAAAGAACAGGTTTAATTCTTTTCTTAAGAGCAGGACACTGTTCTACCATTTCAACAGCTACATCAAAAACGATAGAAGCCTGTTGTCTGTCTGCAGCACAGCCGTAAACTTCAGCTCCCCATTCTCCATCTCCGCAGGTCATATAAAGAGCAACTGCAGCAGCAAGCTCGCTATTATGTGTAGGAATCATGGATTTACCTGCTAAATATAATCTTGATGGGCTGTCAACCTGAATACATCTCATTTTTGTCTTTCCTGTTTTTTCAATAGACTTTATATAATGAAAATGTGATCTTGTTTTAATATTTCTTTCTCTGCCTCTTTTAAGCTTTCTATCTAATCCTGATACTTCTAAGTCATTAAAAGCAGTAAACTTTATTAAATAACATATTTCACCTGTTTCAATTCCATATCTAGCTGATGGAGCTGTTTTTAACGTATTCTTTATTCCCAATGACCATAATAAATCCTGAACATCCTTGGCAAGTTCAAAAAGAATTGTCACATATATTGCCTGGCTTTTAGCAGTGCTTACACATCCATCAGAATCTATTAACCCTTGTAATAATCTTTTTCTTTGCTGAGCTGATGCTCTTAAATATTCAATAGGTATCCTTTTTTCCCTAAAGTTTTTAACTAATATACTTTTAAGTTCTTTATATACTAAAATATCGCTGTTACCCTCCTGCTTATATCTATTATGAAGTTTATATGGTATATTTTTAATAACTTCGTCAACATCATCTCTCATTACAGTTATTTCAGGCTTTACAGCATTACCATTTCCTATCCAGTACCCAAATAGATACGGATCTATAGGAAGTTTATTTTCAGGCAAAATAAAAGCATCCGCTATTGGGATGCGAAATAATGCTCTATTTTCTTTACTTTTAGTTTTAAACTGCTTTTGATACATTTCTCCTGTTGTTAATAGTTTTTCTCTTCTGCCATTATTAGTAACTTGAACCTTCCATAGATGCCTTTCTCCAGCTACTATACTTGTTCCATCTCTAAAATTTATTTTATATGCCTGCTCCGTATCATCAATTTCACTTATTGCAACAACATTACAAGGTCTTCCCTTTTCATCAATTACCTTATCTCCTGCTTTTATTTCCCCCATTGTAGTCCATCCATCAGGTGTTGGAATCGGAGTATCAAGGGCTAACTGTTTTCCATTTTTCTTAGGAATTTCAACATAAGCAGTATTATACTGCCTGTATCCATTTTCTTTTACTGTTCCGAATATATCCCTTATAATTTTATCCTGCCAAGGCAGAAGATCAAAAGGAACACCACGCCACTGACCCTTTGTATGCTTTAAGCAGTTAATAAAGTTTACGGCATGCTGTGCTTTTGCTTCATCATACACTCTTACTGCCTCCTTTATAAAGTATAAGTTCCATTGGATCTTCTTCATCATTTATATTGTCAGTGACTATTCTGCTTCTTGCTGATGGAGTAAGTCCAAACTGTTCGCAGAATCTGTTCATGATTTTAAGGTAGGTTTGAGCGATAGATACCTGTGGCACCTGCTGCCAGTATCCCGATGGTGTTTTTACAATAGTTCCATGTTTAGTTATAAATTCTTCTGCTTCCTTCCACCTTGCATAGGCTTGACAATATCCTGCAAAGGCTGCCATATCTATTTCTGTAAGTATTCCCATTGCCTCAAGCTGCTTTGACATTCTCCTCCACTCTTTTTTAGCTTCAGCATCAAGCCAGCCTGGACATTTAGGTGCTTTTTTCTCAGGTTTTGGTTCATCTTCATTAAGTGGTCTTTTCCCTGGATTTCCTTCAAGTATTTTTAATGCTGTTGGTTTTGGTTTTCTTCCCCTTTGAGCCATAGGTATCACCTCCAATCTTTGATTTTATATATAAAAAGAGCCTACAAAAGTAAGCTCTTGAAATTGCATATTTCTTTTTACCTATGGGATAAATTTTATTCTTTATGTTTAAAATCCTGCATGTTTAATTTTTGATAAGCCGCTATAAGCTTGTCTAAAGTTTCGCTTTGCTTAAGTATCTGTTCATTTGTAAGATTTTCATGTCCCATTTCAATCATATCTTCTAACTTTTTCTTTTCTCGTTTTAACTTCTCATACAACTTAAGCATTCCCCTCACCCCCAGCTTTTTAACAGTATAGCACAAAATATTGTTGTATTTTGTCAATATCTGTTATTGAATAAACATTTTCTTTTAGTAAATATTATCTCTTTACTTGAAGCTTTTTAATTTTGCTTCTTTGAGACTTTCAAGCGGCAAATTCCAATCCTTAAAGCCTTTCTTTATAATACTGTAATACATATCTGAGGGTTTTCCTTTTCCTTTTTTATTCATTACATAAGCAAAAGCTTCATAAATTTTACCATTCTCATCTTCTGCTTTTACGTTTATTTTTCTGTATAGTCTTGGATACCCTTCATATATATCAAGATTTTTGATATCTTTATCTGAAACTTTATAAACAGCTCCATAAACTACACCATCAGCACTTTCAATAATATCTGCTGCCGTGTTAAAAACTAATTTATATCCCTTCAGCTTTACTTTAATAATCGGAACTGAATCAGGACATCTTTTTTTCATTTGAACCTTATTAAGGTTTGAACCATAAGCAAAATACAGCATTAATTTTCTCCTCCAATATACAATATTTAAGCTGCATGTCTCCATGCCGAGTTGCCTTCAAGGTTTGCTAAGAAATGATACCTGCAAGTTTCAAACTCTTCGCCTATAAGTCCAAGTCTTAACATCCAGCATCTGAAAGTATATTTTTCATTATCGGTTTTAGTTCTTTTTGCACTGGCACTTCTTTGAGTTATTGCCTGATGACTCACTGCAAGACAAAATTGAATATATGCTTTTATTTTGCCTGCATGAGTTGTTCCATTGAAAAGCCGAAACTCTACCGTTCCTTTATCAAATATACTGTGAAGGTTAAGACCATAATATCTTGTTGGATGGTAGTGTTTTCTTCTTGATTCTCTGCTGTAGCCTTCATACCAAACTTCAGCAAGCTCTTCAAGAGTTTCAGGTTTCTTTTTATTTATGGTGTTAAGAAGATTTTCGTTTACCTTTTTACAATATCTGATCCTTGAAGTTTCAATATCAAGAGCTTTATAAATTAAATCTTCCTTGCTGGCTATTAAATTTATAAGATTTTTTAGACTTACAGGTGTATGATTTGCTCCATCAACATGTATATGTATTCCACAGCTTTTATTGGCAAAAGCCCCTGTCTTTCTAAGTTTTCTCACTAATTCCTGCAGAGTCTGAATATCTTCATAAACAAGAACCGGACTTACAATCTCAACTTTATAAATATCTGATGCTGAAACAATTTCTCCTTCAACTTTCTTTTGAGGTTCTATACTGCCGTCCTGAACTACTTTCCATATTCTTTCATTAAAGTCTTTGATGTGATACTCATCATATCTCCCGCCTGCATGTTGTGCTTCGCTTTTAAAAAAAGCCGCTACTGCTTTTGAAGCAGCAGCTCTTGTAATACCTGTAAGTTCAATTTCTATTCCAAATCTTTGGCTTTTCAAGGTTAACCCTCCAATCTTACAATGTATCCAAAGCTGTTTGAATAAACCTTATAACCTTGATAACCGCTTTTTTGTGCTGTTTCTAAAAGCTTTAAAGCCTTTTCCCTGTTTTCTTCTCTGGTTCCATCGTAAAATTTCAATTCTCCATCCTTGGTAAGCCTTCTTAATTCTTCTTTCATTTTGTTTTACCCCTTTCAAAGTGTGTTTATTACCTTTTGGTAGTGTACATATTACCTCTGAAAGCGGTATATAGCCAGTTATATCTATCAAATAAAACACATAATTTTGACGACTCTATTCGTCATCTGATGGTAAACTTGCAGCTACTGCAAAAGCAACATTTACAGTTACTGCATTACCTGCCTGCTTGTAAAGCTGAGCATCTGAATTTACAGCCCTTGCTTTTTCAAATAATTCATCTGGAAAACCTTGAAGTCTGAAGCATTCCTTTGGTGTGAGCCTTCTAATACGGTAATTTTTGTCCAATGTAGCCATCTGACATCCTGTATCTAAAGTATTTGATATACCTTTTCCAACTCTGCCTCTTCTTGTTTTTGAATTAGGGACTGAAATATTTATGCTGTCTCCAATCTCAGCTTCAGTATAACCTTTTTTTGTAGCTTCTTTAACTGCAACTCCATGTCTGTCCTGCCCTGTTAAAGTAAACATTGGCTCATCTGTATTTTTAAATCTCCTTCCATTCTGACGTTTATTTTCTCTTTCAGGAGTTATAACTGCCCTTGCTTCAAGAACAGCACTATTCATTGCGGTTCTATTAACCACTCCTGCTGTATAACGTGATGTAATGCATCTTGAGGTATCTGTGAGCTTTGGCTTTGTATAAGACTGATCTATAAAGATTTTGCTTCCTTCGCCCTTATTAGTTGTAACTGCTGGAGCAATTCCTTCTGATGAATAAACATTTCCATTCATACCTTTGCCGCTTGAGTTAATATTACCTATACAATAAAGACCAGTTTTAGCACCAGCTCCGCCGGCACTGCTTTGAAGTGTGCAGGCTATACCTTCGGTATCATATACTCTGTATCCCTGCATGCCACTTATAATTTGCTTAAGAGCTGCTGTGTTTTCTCCTGTGATAGGTAGTATTTCTCGTCTACCTCTGGTTCTAAGATTTGCAATAATGAACACCCGCTCTCGGTTTTGGGGAACTCCGAAGTCTTTAGAGTTAAGCACCTGCCAGAGAGCATCATACCCTGCTTCATCCAGCTCAGAGAGAACGGCTGCAAAGTCCCATCCGTTATTAATTGACAGCAGGTTTTTAACGTTCTCAATAAGAAGGTATGAGGGTTTATCTTTTTCTTCTTTGCCTTTGATAAGGTCAATAATTCTAAAATATAAGCCGCTTCTTTCTCCACTGAGTCCTCTTTGTTTTCCTGCAACTGAGATATCTTGACATGGGAATCCAAAACACCAGATATCTGCATAGGGTATGTCTTCTGATTTAAGTTTTGTAACGTCATCTGCATACCACTCTCCTTCCGTATCAAACATAGCTCTATAGCTTTTTACTGCAAATTTATCTTTTTCACAAAATCCGATACATTTATGTCCTGCAAGTTCTAAGCCTAATCGAAATCCGCCGATTCCTGCAAAGAAATCAAGGAAGGTCATATTAATCACAACCTTCCTTTTTTATATCAGCATATTTAATTTTAACTCCATCTCTAACTAAAAATACTTCTTCATCAGTTCCAGCCTGCTCTATATATCTTTTTACTGCAACATCCACAAACTTTTCATCTAGTTCAATGGCATAACAAATCCTATCTGTCTGCTCGCAGGCAACCATTGTAGTTCCGCTTCCTGAGAACGGCTCAAGAATTATACAGTTTGTAAGGCTTGAATTTTTAATTGGATACGCTATTAAAGCTACTGGCTTCATTGTGCTATGAAGCTTACTCTTTGAAGGTTTATCAAATTCCCATACAGTAGTTTCTTTTCTACCTGCATACCAATTATGCCTGCCTTTTTTCTTCCACCCAAATAGGCAGGGTTCATGTTTCCATTGATATGGACTGCGTCCTAATACCAAGGATTGCTTTACCCACTGGCACACCCCTGAAAGATAAAAGTTAGCATCCTGAAAAGCATTTCTAAAAATATGTCCTTTAGTATCTGCGTGGAATACATATATTGAAGCATCATCTGCCATATTGTTTTCCATATTTTTAAATGCATCTAAAAGAAATTTATAAAACTCGTCATCCTTTAAATTATCATTTTTAATTGTGCCTTGGCTTCCATCATAGCATACACCGTACGGAGGATCTGTAACCACTAAATTAGCTTTTTTACCATCCATTAACTTTTCATATGTTTCAGCTTTTGTACTGTCCCCGCAAATCAGTCTGTGCCTTCCAAGCAGCCACAAATCTCCCTGCTTTGAAATTACAGGTTCTTTTAAAGCATCTTCAACATCAAAATCATCTTCTTTTATTTCCTTGTCATGAACATTGCTAAACAGTTCTTCTATCTCCGGCGGTTCAAAACCTGTAAAGGAAACATCATAATCTATACTCTGCAAATCCTTAATAAGCTCAGCAAGAAGTGCTTCATTCCACTCTCCGCTTATCTTATTAAGTGCCACATTCAAAGCCTTTTCTTTTGTTTTATCTATATCAATAACAACACAATCAACTTCTGTATAGCCTAAGCTTTTTAAAACCTTCCATCTTTGATGACCGCCAATAATTGTAAGGTCTGAATTTACAATAATGGGATCTACATATCCAAATTCAGTTAAACTGTTTTTTATCTTTTCATATTCCTTATCACCCGGCTTTAAATCTTTTCTCGGATTATATTTAGCAGGTATAAGGCTGTCTATTTTTAACTTCCTAAACTGCATCTTCTTAAACCTCCCCAAACCTTGATTTTATATAGCAGCTGTGACTGCAGTATTTTCTGTTTTTATTTCCATAAGAGCTGAACTCTTTCTGGCAATAGGCACAGGTATATTTATAAACAGCTGTATCCTTTCTGTTTCTTTTATCTTGATTATTTTTCCACCAGATTCTCCTGCATTCTTCACAGCAGAATTTCCTTACTCTCCCTTTTTTCTTTTGTTTTAATTTCTTACCACAGTGAAGGCATACAAGACTCTGCTTTTTCATCTCTTCAATGTTCAAACTTACTACAGAAACATCACCGCAAAGACCATTCCTTTTACAGTAGCTTTTTACTGAATCTCTTGATAAACCAAGAACTGCAGCTATTGCTTTATATCCTAAACCTTTAAGCCTTAGTTCATGAATCTGCTGTTTTTCCACCTTAGTCAATTTCTTTATGCCTCCTTTCCTTTTTGCGATAAGATTAATGCAAAATCTTTAGAAAATGCCATAAAAACATTTAAAAATCACTCATTGAACTTGATTTTTGAATAGTTTTTATATAAACATCAAAAGCCTATAAATCCTTGTATTTTTAAGGTTTACAGGCTTTTACTTCTGATTTTTTACAGATACTTATCTGCAAAATATAAAACAGCTTGATTGCTGATTTTCCAATGGCTACATCTGATTTTATATGAAATATATGCTACCCCCCTTATCAAATTCTGCGAAATTTCGTGCGAAGGGAGCCGCCCGACGTAGGGGGGTTCAAGTGGTGAGGAAATATACCCCCCTACCCTTTCTCGAAGAATTATCAACAGATTATCAACAAGTTATTAACACAGCATTGTTGATAACTTTAATAAGAGTAGACTCTTCCCTTCTTTCCCCATCTACCATCTTCCTTAGCGGTCTTCCTATCATGACATCTTTTGCATAAACTCTGCCAATTGCTCTCATCCCAGAACAGCCTTTCATCACCTTGATGAGGTTTAATATGATCCACTACAGTTGCGGCAGTAACAATCCCCTTTCTTTTACACTCTTTACACAGTGGGTGTTTATGCAGAAACTGTTTCCTAAGTCTTCTCCATCTACTACTATTATAAAGGTAGCCGTAAGGTCTGCAGGTTTTATTGTAGTTTTTATCTATCTCCTTTTGATGTTTCTCACAGTATCTGCTACAGGTAAGTTCAGGACAGGCAGGATAACTGCAGGGTCGTTTAGGTTTTACTGGCATATACATCAGTCCTCCCAAGTTATGTTTTTGCATAAGAAAAACCACCACAGTTTTTTCTGTGATGGCTTTTTGCTAATATCTCTCTATTTTATATAAGACAACATTTAATACTCTAATTCAATCAACTTTACTCTACTTTTTTGTTTTTAATTTAAAAATCCCTGTTTTCATAAGAGTATTTTTAAGCTTGCGGCAATCAGAACAGATGTAATTATAGTGTTGAATATAATTATATGACTTTACTTCCGTGCCGCAAAAGATACAGCGGGGATAATATCTGCTTTGTCTGCCACACTTTTCAATTCTAATACCATCTTGTAAAGCTTCTTTATAACTCATCTTTCTAATCCTCCAATTATAACTAAATCATATTTTTATACTCTACTTCTATCAACTTTACTCTACTCTTTTCAAAGCTGCTATATTTTCAATTGCTCTATCATGAACTTTATAAGCATTTTGAATACTGTACCCCATCTCTACTGCTATTTGCTCCCAAGATTTAAAGCAGAGATATCTAAGTTCTAAAAGGGTTTGTTGTTCTGGATTATTAATTTTTTTAATAACATCCATAATATCTCGCTTTAAATCAACTAATGTATCAATATCTCTATTTATTTCATTTTCCAAATCAACTATTTTTACAATTATATCCTCCATAGAATGCACATTACGAGTTCCACTTGGAGGTGTATCACTTAAAGTAGATGTAGCTTTAGTAGCTAATGCTCTTAAAGATACTATCTGCTCCAATTTACTATTAATTCTTTGGTCTATACGATATGCCTGTGATAAATATTCTTTGGATGTCATACTAAATCTCCTCCTTTAACCAAGGCATTTTGCCACCATAAAAACTTTCTGAAATTTTAAATTGTTTATCTTTATCTAAAGTTTTTATTCTCTTAAAAGTCAAATGCTTTTCCTTCTGAAGCTGCTGCTTAGTTTTATAAAAGCTGCAACTTAGCTCATCACATTTTTTAACATTTAGCACACTGCATTTCCCTTTTCTTAAGGCAAAACAACTATTTATTACTTTTTTCTTTTTAAATTCCTTTATTCCATTCCCAACAGCCTTTGCAGCTGTAGGATCTGAGTATGCTTGTCTATCGGCCATTTACAATTCCCCCTTACTCATATAAATGATACGATAAGAATGTAAGAAAGTGATCATTTAAGAATGTACAAATTGATTATATGTATAGTATAATTATCAATATTTAAATTGGAGGTAATTATGATTATACATATAGATGTTCATTCTGAAATAAAGATAAATAAGTTAGAAGATCTTCATAAATTAAAGTTAATTATGGAGGAAAACAATTTGAAAGTAAACAAAAGTCAGATAGCTAGAGAACTTGGCGTTGATCCACGTACCGTAGGTAAATATTTAAATGGATATGTTAAACCCACCACTAGAAATCGCAAATCCAAAATAGATGCTTTTGAACCCATTATAAAAGAGCTTCTTGG